>JAXHVO010000125.1 GCA_034189135.1 Thermodesulfobacteriota bacterium
AAGGTAGCCAAGATTTGATTTACTACTGGCTGCCATCATTTTGAACGGTAGTAATTTAATGAACGAACATAACCAACCGGCTGGCTCGTAAAACCATGACTTTTCGTTCAGGCACTAGATAAGAGCCTCCTTTAAGTTTTCAATACCAACTCGATCAACGAACCGCGCCATTCGCTCTTTTCTTTTGGCTTTATCTTGGTAGTACTGCAAACATCGTTTGGTTAGATCAATGACCTCTTCTTCAGCAAGGTCTTCTTTCAATATATCTCCAATCCGGGGGCGCCTGGCAGAGCTTCCCCCAATGATAAAAGTCCAACCCTTTTTTTTCCCGTAAATTCCTATATCCCGAACAAAGCTTTCACCACAGCAAAAGGGACAACCGGAAACACCGATCTTGACTTTGGCCGGCAGATCCATACCCGAAAAAAAAGTTTCTATTTTCATACCGAGTCCTAAAGAGTCCTGAACGCCGAATTTGCACACTGCCGTTCCCGGACACGCCTGCACATAATGCAAACAAAGTTCAACCGCTTTGCCGACATCCATTCCGAGTTCATCCCAGATATTATCCACATCTTCTTTCTGCATACCGACAAGTGCAAACCTCTGACCGGAGGTGATTTTAATTACCGGTATGTTGTATTTTCTGGCAACTCTGGCGATAGATTCTAAATCAGTCGGTGTTAACATGCCGACAGGAATTCTCGGAACAATTGCGTAGGTCTGTTTATCACGCTGAAGGATTGCACCATTTGGATGGTCTGCCATTTCATATCTCCTTTCAATTTTGTTATCTGTTTTTGCCTCAAATTTCACCATATATTGATAAAACTATAACCAAAGATTTTTACCACATGCTTCAATTGTTGTTATTACATAAACCAGGTGAAACCTAACAAAAATTCCTTATACAGAAAAATTAACAAGGGCACGACATGTGGCGCCCTTCATTTTGTTATAAAAATACAGATTCATTAAAAAGGAAACCATTGATGAAATTATGTTCAGGACTTGCCGGTATCACGCCCCATCCCTTTAATGATACCACCAAGTTGTTGTATTGCATGTTCCATGGTTTTATCCCAACGACCACCATAGCCGATCCGTATGTACTGGTCAAAGCTGTCAAAGCTGGTACACAGAAAGCCGGGTAATATTGAAATCCCCTTTTTCTTAGCTTCCAAATAGACCTCACGGCCTTTGATACCGTTGGGAAGTTCTATCCAGATGGATTGCCCGCCCAAAGGGGAGGTCATCTTAATCGTCTCAGGAAAATGCCTGTTCAGGGCCGCCGCACAATAACTGTACTGTAATCTTATATTTTCTCTAAGTTTCCTCAAATGTCGATGATAAGTTCCTTCTTTGAGGTAGCTTGCCACCAGTGCTTGATTTAATGTGGACGATATCAGGGAAAGATTCAATTTCATTCTTTTAATGGGTTTCTTGAACCGGCCGGAAACCACCCATCCGACCCTCAGACCTGGAGCAAGAACTTTTGAAAATGATGAACAGTATAACACATTGTCCTTTGTATCCCATCTCTTTATGGGATTGGGTCTGTATTCTCCGAAATAAATTTCTCCGCAAATATCATTTTCAATGATGGGAATCTCTTTATCACCAAGCAAATCCAGTAATTTCTTTTTATTATCATCAGGCATGATAAATCCGAGGGGATTTTGGCAATTGGGATTAACGACGCAACAGGCGATTTTTTCCTGCTCAATGATCGTTTTTACCGAGTTTAGGTCAATACCGTTATCCGGATCTGTCGGCATCTCCAATGCATACATATCGGAATCTTTGATGGTTTGCCTCAACCACGGATCCGTGGGCGATTCCACCATAACGGTATCTCCGGGATTGGAAACCGCTTTTAAGCTAAGGCTTAGGGCTTCAGTACACCCATTGGTAACAATGATATCTTCCATGGCCACGGATGGAATAATGGGAAACAGCAGGTTAGAGATTTGATAACGGAGTAAAGCATCTCCTTGGGGATGGCCATATCCGGCAATCACATCGGGTATTTGTTTTTGTGGAATTGACTTTAAGTGTTTATGAAGGCGCTTAAAGGGCAAATGATCAGGCGCGACAGCCACGCTGCCAAGTTTTAATATATGGGGGTTACCCATATCTTCTGTCAATTGATGGATCAGATTATCAAGGTTGACTTTCTTGGGGACCATTTCATGATGCTTCATTTCAGGAGGATGTCGCAACCTTTCCAAACGAGGTTTAATAAAATAGCCGGATCGATGACGGGATTCAACCACCCCCCTTTTTTCAAGTTCAACGTAGGCTTGAAATACGGTAGTCATGCTATAACCGGTTCTCTGGCAAAGCGTTCGTAATGATGGCAGCTTTTCAGAAAGCTTAAAAGCACCTTTTTCTATTTGATTCTGGATCCGATCTGCCAGATCCGCGTACAGAAATTTCCCGTTTTTATTTTTCATTTCTGCTCTGGTTTTTTTTTACAGCTTCTGCATCTGTTATTTTGGTAAATTATAGCTATACTATTTTACAAATGAATCCATTTGCTAACAAAAAATTGAAAAGGAGAAAACAAATGTTTAAAGATGCTTTAATGGTCATTCGGTATCTGGTCTCCGCCGAAGAGTCCCGAATAGGGAGAACGGATTATTGGAATAGTGTTTTTCTGGCAGACAAGACACCATTTAATAGAACCTGTTTAGAAATCTCTAAAGTATTCTTTGTAATGATACTGTCCACCTGTATGATGATGGTGCTATCCCAATTATAATATAGAATTTTTCCCAAAAGCGGTTTGTTATTGAACATATGAATGCCTGGCCAGCACTTCGGTTTGGTAAAGACTACTGAATCAAAAAAACACCTTTTCCAAACCCCTTGGCATCGGTGTAGATGGAAGTATCAACAAAATTATTCAGCTATACTGTTCGCCATAAATATGTTCCGTTTTAAATGAGGTCTTTACAATCCGGTATTTTTCAAGGGTCTCGATCAGATGATGCCCTTGCCTGGATCAATTCCGCCACGATGCTGACCGCGATTTCCTCAGGGGTCTCCGCATCGATATCCAACCCGATGGGGGAATGAACCTGCTTCAATCTTTCATCTGAAACCCCTTCTTCCATAAGCGCCTGGTAGATTTTTTCCCTTTTTCGCTTGCTTCCGATCATTCCGATATACCCATCTGACCTTTTCAGCGCTTCCCTAAGGACATTCAGATCCTGGATATGTCCCCGGGTAATGATTACAATGTAAGATGAGGAAGAAATATGTATTTTTTCAAAAACATCTGAAAACGGAAGGACGATCAATTCATCCGCCTGTTTAAATCTTTCTCTATTGGCAAACTCTTTACGATCGTCGATGACAATTACCCGAAACCCCACCATAGACGCCAGTGAAGCGACAAATGTAGATACATGCCCGGCACCGAAGAGGTATAGAATATCATAAGGCCTGATGGGCTCAACAAAAACCGATTCTTTTCCTTTTTCCATTTCTGTTAACTTCGGTGTCTTGATTTTAAGAAATTGTGCCCATCTTTTTTTATCTCCCCCGGGAATGATCCCTATTTCACCCGTGGTTGATCCATCTTCTTCAATCAAAAGGCGGCTTTTATCATCAACCGGCCCAATTCCATCTGAAACCAGGGTCAGGAGTACCCCTTTGCGACCTTCATTTATCAGGCTGCCGATTCTTTTAAATATTTCCCCTGCAACAGCATTACGGGGAAATAAAGGTTCCAGGTAGACATCAGCGCTCCCTCCGCAAAGCATATCGGTTTGGGCCACTTCATCCCCGGTCAGCTCAAAATGCATGACACTCGATTTCTTCTTTTTTAAACACTCCTTCGCCCTTTCCATAACCCTGTATTCCAGAAGCCCCCCACCGATGGTGCCTTTCAGAGAACCATCTTCCAAAACGAGGCATTGGGTTCCGGCAGCCCGCGGAATGGATCCCCTCTGTTTAATAATCCGCGCCAGTATCAACTTTTTTCCCTGCTGCAAATAGTTACTGATTTCTTCAAAATGGTTTTCCATACAGCTCTCCTTAGGGCTCGCTCACATCATGATATTCTACCACAGGTGATTGGTGTAAGGCTCTTCCGATAACCACTCTTTTCACTCTGTCAGGTCGGATTTTGCAAATGATATTGACAATTTTTCTTCCTGACTCCACCAACATTGTATTATCCGCCATATTCAAAAACACAACTTTTTTTGCATGGGAAGGACAGCCTTTCATAATCCCGTTTTTATCAATCAATGCTGCGGCAACCGACTCTTCGCTAACCGGATCTTTATGTTTGAGTCCGGTGAGTTCGGCAAATAATTCGTGCCTGAACACCCACCTTTCCTCCAGGGGTTTGCCAATGCTCTTCAAACCAATAATTCCCACAATCCAACCTGAAGAGTCTGGAATAACCGGCTCATAAAAAGCAGGCGCTTTCAGAGATTTTCGGGCAGCTCCATCTGCTTCCACCAGTATCCATTGAAAAATTCCTGATTTGCTGATTTCATCAATGACTTCAGGCTCGAACCCACTGATTTTTCCCTCAGGAGTATCTGCTCGTTGAGAAGCGGCAGAGATGTGAAGATGATCTTTTATCAGAAATTTTGTTTGATCCAGCACTTCTTTACAAGAGTCAGACAGGATCACATGAGGCGACTGATCTTTGGAAGGCATCATAATTTTAGTGGTGGTGGTGGTCAAAACCGACTCTCCTGCATTGGAAAGCTCATGGGCAATTCTAAACATCAGGCTCGTTTTTCCACCTGCACCGGTAAAACTGACCACACCGCCTTTTTCAAGAGTCAGCGCTTTCCTCAAGGATACCATGGTTTAGATATTTTCCTTATTAGATCTTTAAAATCTGATTAATATACGATGTTTCCTTTTGCCCTGCAATATGTTATAAATTTTAGCGTGTTTGATGTTTAGGGCCCTGTTTTTCCCCATATTTTTTACCGCTTTTCATAAATATGTTCCGAAATATTAAATTGCGATATATTCGGTTTTAAAAAAAACGTTTTTTGACAACCGATATAGAGGAACTTTATCCGGTGACCTGGAAAAAACCGACAGCAGGAATTATCCTGGCAGCTGGGATTTCAGAAAGGTTTGGAACACCCAAACAGTTAGTAAAAATAAAGGGAAGTTACATGATTGAACATGTGATCCGTGCTTCCCTTGATTCGAATCTTCACCGGATCTTTCTTGTTCTCGGCCACCAGCAAAATAGAATCTATAAAGCAGTGGCGAAAAATATTAAGCGTTTTCATAACAGCCGGCTTGAAATTGTCAGCAACCGCCACTACCGGCAGGGAATGAGCAGCTCCATCCGTGCAGGGCTATCTTCAGCCGGCAATGCATTCGGATCGGTTATGTTCCTGCTGGGAGATCAGCCCATGGTAGATTCCCGCTTAATCAATCTCATGCTTAACCGATTTTACCAATCTGATAAGAACATCTGTGCGCCCGTATATAAGGGAAAAAGGGGAAACCCCACTATTTTCAGCAGTAAATTTTTTAATCTTCTGTTACGAATTGAGGGAGACTCCGGCGGCAGAGATATTATTATGGCCAGTCCCGATGACATGCTTACCATAGATACTGATTCGCCTGCCTGCGTTTATGATATTGATACTCTTAGTGATTTAGAAGAATTAAAAACAATTGTTTAGTATAAGATTTTTTCTCCAATTTGATTGCAGGAAAGGATTCGAGGATTCAAGGGTTCAAGCGTTTCTTTTGTTACCATTTCCTACCCGCGCTAAATTTTCTCTTTACTTTATATATATCATCATCCTTAAGAGACTATATATTTTCTTTATTTACGTAATTTAAATCACTGTCTTTACCCTTTTGACCATCCATTCGGCTCTTTTTAATTCTTTAGAATTATTATCCTCCGGTTCTGCGGCAGACCACTCGAGCCCTTGAATCCCTGAATCCTTTAAAAAATCATCAATTCTTTCGAAGATGATTCTATTATAAAAAATTTCACAGATGATTTGCAGTTAATTCAATATGCCATTTTCGGTATGATCAAAACAATTTGCGGAAATACAATCAGGATGATGATGCTGATCATACATGCGATCAGGAAAAAACTGACGCTTTTGAAGATGGTCTCAAGTGGCACATCCGGAACAAGCGCCTTGACCACGTAGATATTTACCCCCACGGGCGGAGTGATCGCCCCCATGGTGGTGACCATGGTAATGATGATTGAAAACCAAACCGGGTCAAAGCCTAAGGCAATCCCCAGGGGGAAAAAAATCGGAATCGTAAGAACGAGAAACCCCAAGGAGTCCATGAAACAACCACCGATCAGGTATATGATCAGAATGAGTGTAAGCACGATGTATGGAGATACCGGCAGTCCTGCGGCAAAATCGGCTATGATGAAGGGCAGGCGGGTAATCGCCAGAAAACGGCCGAAAATGATGGCACCGGTGACTAGGACAAAAACAAAACAGGAAATCTTCAAGGTCTCACGCATGGACTTCACTATTCCAGACCAGGTCAGTTTCCCGGCCACAGCGGTAATAACCAGCGTGAGAAACACCCCTACCGCACCTGCTTCCGTGGGCGTAAAAATACCGATGTAGAGCCCTCCTATGACAAACATGAATATGACCAGGGCTTCTATCACCCCGATGAGTGATTTTAGTTTTTCCTTAAAGGTTGTTTTCGGCCCTGCCGGACCGTATTCAGGATACAGCCTGCACAATACAAAGATGGTCAGGATAAACAGCAGTCCAAGAAGCACGGCCGGAAGTATTCCCGCCAGAAACAGTTTGATGATGGACTGTTCGGTCTGAAGTCCGATGATGATAAGAACAATGCTGGGCGGCATCACCGTGCCCAGCGTTCCGCCGGTTACAACGGTTCCTGTGCTAAGGCTGTCACTATAGGTATACTTTTTCATCTGGGGCATGGCAACGGCTCCCATGGTGGCGGCTGTCGCTGTATTTGACCCGCATATTGCAGCAAAAAGCTCGTCTGCAGTTATGGTTGCAATAGCCAGTCCTCCCCTCCAGTGACCAATCCATTTGTAAGCAGCATCGTAAAGCCTTCCGGCTATTCCGGCATGAAATGCCAGGTACCCCATAAATATAAAAAGAGGTATGACGGTAAGTCCGTATTTAGAAAAAGTCACCCAGATATCGGTACCCACCATGTTTAAGGCAGCCTTAAATGAAATGATATAGCTAAATCCTAAAAACCCTACGATTGCCATGGCAAAGCTGACAGGCATGCCGAGAAGAAACAAAGCGAGGATCAGTATGACTATTCCGATGATTCCGACGATTGCAGCATCCATCTATCCTGCATCCTTTTTATTGGCAAAGTATTTGAGAAATTCGATCAGCATGGCAAATCCCAAGGCAAAACATCCTAAGGCCACGGCAAAGGTAAATGGGTAGTATACGATTCTCAAGGTTTCCGTTGTTTCGCCCGTTTTCAACAGATTTACCCCAATTTTTGCAATTTGCCAGCCGGCAAGGAAAAAGAAAACCAAACAGATGCCTGAATTAATGCAACCGATGATTTTTTGAATCCTTTCGGAAAAACATTTTACCAGGATATCGACCGCAATGTGACCTTTTTTGATTTGGGTATATCCAAGTGCAAAGGCGGTGATCACCGCCCCTGCATATCCCATGAGCTCAAAAGTTCCTTTGACCGGGATCCAGACCATTCGGCAAAAAATGTTGGCGCATGTCAACACGACCATGCCTGCCAGAAAGACGCCCCCCATGACTATCAATATTTTGTTTAGAGCCAGACTGATTTTATCAAGAGTTTCCATATCAATCCTTTTTTTAAAAAAGAATCATGTCGAAATCTACCGAAAAGCTGGAAAGTATGCGGATTCCAGGTGCTTTTTAAAATGATAGAACCCGAAACCCGCATTAACTATTGCGCTCATTCAAATACGCGTATTGATTTATTTGGAGTATTTTGAAACCAACTTTTTTATGTCTTTTACAATTTTTTTCGCCGGCAACCCTTTCTCTTTCGCACCGGCAATCCACTTGTCGTTTAAAAACTGCAGCTTTTTATCCCATTTGGCTTTTTCTTTTTTTGAAAGCGTGATGAATTCAACATTATGGGTCTTTTTGGACCAGCTTACCGATTCTTTTACATGCTCGTCCATATAATTTCCCGTCCATTCCGATTGTTCCACCACCAATTTGTCCATTACCTTCTGAACTTTTTTCGGTAAGGCGTTCCATTTATCCATGTTCATCACCACCGAAAAAGGATAAATCACCGTGTTGGTCATGGTGACATAACCGCACATTTCAGCAAATTTGAAGTCTTTCATTGTTTCCAGAGATGAATACAGCCCCTTCACCACACCTTTTTGCAAGGCTTCCACAGTGGCCGGCATGGGCATACCCACCGGGTTTGCTCCCCATGCACCCAATATCTGGGCAGCCCCACCTGAAGCTCTCAAATCCAGCCCCTGAATGTCTTTTAAAGTCCTGACAGGTACTTTAGACATGATATTGGTAGGAGCGGTGGTAAACATAGCCAGAACTTTGACCTTGGCAAATGCTTTGGGTTTATACTTTTTATAAATATCCAACAGAACAAGGCTACCCGCCCTTGAATTGGGAATTCCCATAGGCAGGCTGGTGGCATTGGTCACCACAAAACGTCCAGGTTGATAAGCCATGCACAGGCATCCGATATCAGCCTGTCCGGCGATAACACCATCCATCATGGCTTTGGCGCCGAGCAATGTGCCTCCCGGAAAGGTTTGAATTGCAACAGCACCGTTGGTCCGTTTTTCCACCTCTTTTTTCCACCTTTCCATCTGAACGCACGGAAATGTGGGTGCAGGCGGAAAGTTGGCGTAGCTTAGTTTAATCGCACCGGCGGTGGCCGATACCGGCATAAAGATGGTCACAGTAAATGCTGCAATAAGAATTCCGGCAACAATCATTCCTGACTTTCGTTTCATTTCGAAGCCCTCCTTTTATAAGTATTCACATTACGATAATCCCCTTAGCCTCCTGAAATTGTTTGAACAAGACCCGGTTATTTTCTTTGAAATACTCTGTTAAACTTTCACCTCCTTCCATACGATTTGCCAGGCTAGTCGACATACAAAAGCGTTCATTTTTGTAACCCTCAGGTGGATAGGCTTAAGGTCTAAGACTGTTAGAAAAAAGAAAAACCACAACGCATTTTGAAGCCATGCTGGTATAACAATCTAATATTCCCGTCGAGTCATGACAATCGCGCTCTTCCATCCCCTTCAGCCTTCAGTCTAAACGCCTTCAGCCTTACTACGTGATTAGTTGCTTATTACTAACTGTTTATGATTTACTGTGGTCTGTTATCAAATATTCTTTTGGATTTCCGTTCCGATCTCGGAAGGCTGCAGTAATCCACCAGCTCTACCTGGCAACCCACCATGATCTGTTTTTTTATTTCTGTTGAGATTTTTTTCTCCAGCTCCGTTCTGCCTAATGGATCCGTAGTGGTGTTGCACTCCACTTTAAGAAGCATGTAATCTTTTCCATCCGCTTTCCTTTCGAGAAGCACTTGATATTCGCAACTGATATCGGGAATACCGGATAGGATTTCATCTATCTGGCCGGGATAGATATTCACTGCACGGAATATGATCATGTCATCGGTTCGACCCATGATACTGTCATGCATCGGCAGGACATTGCCGCACGAGCACGGGTGATCGATTAACCTGCTTAAGTCCCGTGTCCGGTATCTAATCAAAGGAGCGGCTTGTTTGCTGAGGGTGGTAACGACCATTTCCCCGGCTTCACCCTCTGCCACGGGTTCCATGGTTTCCGGGTCCAGTATTTCCAGAATGTAGTAATCCGCCCAGTAGTGGATCCCCTCATGCTTTGGGCAATCTAATCCTGTACCGGGCCCGTAAAGTTCGGTCATTCCGGTGATATCAAATAAGTCCTCGAGTCCGATGAGTTCTTTAATTTTTTTCCTCATGGCCGCAGAACTTCTTTCGGATCCGAAAATCATTTTTTTCAGTGCAATCTTATCTTTCAAACCTCTTCGGTGTATTTCTTCGGCCATCAGCAGTCCCATGGAAGCGGTGCAGCACATCACCGTAGATTGCAGATCAACCAGAAACTGACACTGCATGTCTATATTTCCCGGTCCCACCGGTATTGCCATGGCGCCAAATTTTTCACATCCCAGCTGAAATCCCACGCCCGCTGTCCAGACACCATACCCCACCGCTATCTGAACCCTGTCTTTCTTGGACAGCTCGGCCATTTCGTAACATCTGGCGAAAAATCGGGCCCAGTCGTCTATATCTTTTTGGGTATAGGCAAGAATTTTCTTTTTCCCGGTGGTTCCGGATGAAGCGTGGATTCTTACCACCTCTGCTTCCGGTACGGATAAAAGCGGCAGCGGGTATCCATCTTTGAGATCATTTGCCATGGTAAACGGAAGTTTTTTGATATCTTCAAGGGAGTTGATATCATCAGGACGGACCTTTACCTCATCCAGCCTTTTCCGGTAAAATGGGCAGCCCTGGTATGCGTGTTTAACCGTCCATTTCAGGCCGTTTAACTGGTGGGCTTTCAATTCTTCTAAATCCTTAAACGTTGGCATAAAAGTTTCTGTCATGTCATGTTCTCCGGTTTAGGAACAGTTTCTGGTGGCAGGTTCTGCGGTGGCACCGGTATCTGTTTTAAAAATGGTGGAATCTAAAATCACTCCTTATTCTTCTGTTGCTGTTTCAATACTCACCCATCCATACAGGGCGTCCTTGGGGAAATTTATAGTGCCACTGGTTTCCAAGAAAGTCAAGCCGCTTGGGAAGGTGACAGATGGACCTGATAAGCAAAGGGTTCCATGATTTCTGCTAGCGTTTTTTTCGTTAGTCATCAATTTTCTCATTAATCTTACCAGACTTCACAAAGCCTTTTAAGAAGTACCGGGTGGCTTAGCAAATAAAAACTTCTACCGGCACCTGACTGATCATCCGATGCCCTTCATCTGTGACCACAAAGACACTTTCAATGCTGGCTGAAAATTTGTTTTTAAACACCATCTTGGGTTCTAAGGCAAAGGTCATTCCCGGTTCAAGCTTTTCCTGTTTATTCTCGGCAATAATCGGCCCTTCTATAAGTTCAAGGCCTATACCGTGACCGATAAAAGACACCTTCTCACCCGGTGGTCCGAGATAGGGCTCTTCATATCCCAAACGCCGGGCACAGGATACCGAATAGCGAAAAAGCTCGTCCACGGTCACTCCGGGTTTTACGATTTTAAGCACGTTATCGTGAATTTCCATGGCACCCTGGCATGCCTTCATGGCGCGTTTCGGCATGGCGCCGATACTGAACATCCTTGTCACGTCCATATGATAGCCGTTTAGCTCAAACACAAAATCAATCATGATCGGTTCATTTGCTGCAAGCCGTTTGCTTCCAGCTCCACACGGAAAGGCGGCCGAGGTACCTTCACCGCTGGCAGGTGAGTCTAAGAGGCCCACCATTCCTCCGCTTTTCCCACTGAGAATATGCCAGGGGTATCCTTCGGTATGGATGTCTCGAACCCGAATAAATGCATCGGGGCTGTGATTTCGCGCAAAGGCTTCCATCATACCGGCGAACTCCATTTCCGAAAGCCCGGGCCGAATGGCGGCTTTTGCATATTCAAAGGTTTTTTTGAAAACACGGCCTGTGTTTTCCATTTGCTCAATTTCCCAGTTTGATTTGATTCTTCTGACTTTAAGAATATATACCGAGCCGTCCACACAATTTTGCTCTGTAAATATCCCACGCAAACGGTTAAAGTTATTGACCGGTAGAACATCCAATTCAAAAGCTAAAACCGATGGCAGTCGACCGTAAAAATCTGAAATCAGGTTGGGGATCTCTCCAATCGATTTAAACCCAACCATATTCTTTACGGCAAATTCTTTTTTTTCAACAAAACGCCTTTGTTTTATTAATAAAAGCGGATCTCCCTCGCAAGGGATATAGAGAAATCCGTTTGAGCGGGTACCCGAAAAATAAAGCATATCCACAGACTGGGTAATCAATAGCCCATCAATTCCGGCTTGTTGAAGCTGCGCCTGTATGTTTATTTTCCTATGGTCAAGTTCGCTCTTAGGTACCTTCAAGGATTGCTCCGGAAAAATTCATCATCATATTGTCTCATCTGAAGATAACGCATATTGGATTGAATGGGGGATCTCTTGCCCCATGAATTTACTACGGATTGATGGGTATTTTAAGCAAAATAGTTATTGACATTGAATATTTGTATACCGTATACAGTATACTGGTTGCTATTGCAATACAATTTTATTTGTTTTTTATGGAGAAGTTTATGAAACTTTGCTTAAACAGCAATATTTTATCCGCTAAACATGCAATCGCTTCCCCTCTTCTCGTCCACTGGCCTGCACTGAATGCTGTCTAGCGCAGATTAAATCAATAGCATCCGTCACCATTGACCCTTTTTCTGTATCAGTATGGCAAAGTGAAAATTTTTAACCCTGACCCATGATTCTGCACTAAAACGATATAAAATAGACAATTTCATGCCCTTATTAAAGCGTATATAAATTTACTCAAGGACATTGATCATGACCATAAAAACACACCAAAAAGAAATTGAAAGATTAAAAAGCCTTCAGCAGAAAGCATTCATGGGGGGTGGCCAAAAATCAATCGATCGCCACCATTCAAAAGGGAAGTTGACCGCCAGGGAACGACTTGACCTGTTGTTTGACCCACACAGTTTTGTGGAGTTAAATGACTTGGCCGAAAGCCAGTGCAGGGATTTTGGGATGGAAAAAAGAAAAGTTCCCGGCGATGGCGTGGTCATTGGGTATGGGACCATTGACGGACGGTGCGTGTTTGCATATGCACAGGATGCAACGGTTCTGGGTGGATCGGTGGGAACTATCCATGGCCAGAAAATCTGCAGGATCATTGATGAGGCCCTGAAAGTGAAAGCCCCTTTGATCTCCCTGAATGATTCCGGCGGGGGCCGGCTTCATGAAGGCTTTTTTGCCTCCAAGGGAGTAGCCGGCATGTTTTTTCGGAATACAGCTGCATCCGGGGTCATTCCTCAGATATCATGCATCATGGGGCCCTGTGCCGGCGTATCCGTGTATTCACCTGCATTGATGGATTTTATCATCATGGTTGAAAAACAGAGCCATATGTTCATCACCGGCCCCAAAGTCATCCAGGATGTAACCGGGGAAACCGTAAACTTCGAAGAGCTTGGAGGTGCACACGTTCACAGTCGCGTAACCGGACAGGCACATTTTATCGCCAAAACGGAGCAGGAAAGCATTTCGCTGATCCGCTACTTGTTAAGCTTTCTGCCGTCTAACCATGACGATGCCCCACCTTCATATAGCTGCAACGATGATCCGGAAAGAAAAAATAACAACCTGACTGAGATCGTCCCGCCGGATTTTAAAAAAGGTTACGACATGCATCAGGTGATTACCGAAGTGGTGGACAATAATGAATTCCTAGAAATCTTGCCTGAGTTTGCACCCAATATCATCACCGGGCTGGCACGCCTTGACGGAAACACTCTGGGAATCGTTGGCAACCAGCCCTCCATTATGGCCGGATGCCTGGATTATCATTCTGCAGACAAGGCAGCGAGGTTTATCAGGTTCTGTGACTGCTTTAATATCCCCCTGCTAAACCTGGTGGATGTACCCGGATACTTCCCGGGGGTGGACCAGGAACATGCCGGTATCATTCGGCATGGTGCCAAAATGCTGTATGCTTACGCAGAAGCCACCGTACCCAAGATCACGCTTGCATTGAGAAAAGAATACGGAGGGGCGGTGATGGCCATGTGCTGTGCTGGAATCGGGGTAGACCTGATGCTGGCCTGGCCGATCGCCCAGCTTGTTGTACTTGATACTGCGGCAGCCATCAATATTGTATACCGTAAGGAAATCCTCGCCGCAGATGATTCGGAAGCATTCAGGAATCAGAAAATCGAAGAGTATGATTACAAGTATTCAAACCCGTTTCATGCGGCCTCCAACATGCTGGTGGACCGGATTATCGAGCCTGCTGAAACCCGGACCCAGATCATCAAGGGTCTTAGAATGCTAAAAAACAAAAAGCGGCCGGAGCCTTTCAGAAAACATGGAAATATACCACTATAACCTATACCGTTTCTCATAATTTTTCATGCCCGACTGGAAACAACGAAGCATGAAACCTAAGGTTCGACCGGGGAATTGCCTATGGGCCCGTTAACAGACATAACAATCTTATCTATAAATGAACGTACGGTCTGCCTGAGGCAGACTTCAATTAGATTTGAGCCAGCTCCAGGGGACAGAATCCCACGGCGGCGATGATCGTCTCTGCCTGTATGGGTTTAACTGAGAAGATAGGGGGCGTGTCACACACCGATCTCATTTGTTAAGTCTGGTAACGGGCCCATAGGCAATTCCCCGGTCGAACCGAGCTAAGATGGAAAAACGACTGTTTGTTTTTAATGAATATTACAGGAGAAAGATAAATGGACTTTTTACTGACAAAGGAACAGCAATACATTCAAAAAGCAGCCAGAGAATTTGCTCTGGGAGAAATGGCACCGGTCGGCCGTGAATTTGATTTGAATGAAACCTATCCGGAAGATATTTTAAAAAAAGCAAGAGAACTCGATCTGATAGGGCTTTTCATCCCTGAAAAATTCGGTGGACCGGGGTTGGGTTTTCTTGAACAAGCTTTGGTTTTGGAAGAGTTCTGGAAAGTAGACCCCGGGATCAGTCAGCAGCTTTGCTCGGTCACATTCGGTGCGGAAGAGTTTATCCTTTTCGGTACCGACGAACAGGGTAAAAAATTTCTCGAACCTATTTTTACCGGAGACGCGGTGATGGGGTTTGCCATCACAGAGCCTGATGCAGGTTCCGATACACTGTCCGCTTCCACATTGGCCGTGAAAGAAGGTAACGAATGGGTCATTAACGGATCAAAAGTCATGATTGGAAACGGGTCCAAAGGAACCTTTATGCTGGTTTTCTGCCTGACCGATCCGGATGCCGAATCCAGGTCCAAGCGACACAGCATTCTTATTGTTGAGACAGACCGGCAAGGATACAAATCCGAGCCCATGCACGGTAAAATGGGGCTACGGGCTTCGGACACGGCAGCCATTTATTTTAACAATGTGCGTGTGCCCGAAGAAAACCTTCTGGGAACCCGTGGGAACGGATTTCATCAACTGATGGCCTTTTTTGACAGAAGCCGTGCTTATGTCAGCGCCCATGGAGTCGGACTTGCCCAGGGGGCTCTGGATATGGCTGTCAAGCATGTCAGGGAACGCAAACAGTTTGGAAGACCAATCGGCAGTTTCCAGGGCGTCCAGTTCAAAATCGCTGATATGGCAGTAAAAATTGAACTGGCCAGAAACCTGATGCACAAGACTGCCTGGTTGCTCGATAACGGTACGCCCGATACGCACCTCACTGCAATGGCCAAAATGTACGCCTCGCGCATTGCGGTTGAAGTGGTTGATGAAGCCCTTCAACTCCACGGCGGATATGGATATTTTGATGATTATGATATCGAACGCTTCTACAGGGCGGCAAAAGTTCTTGAAATCTATGAAGGGGCGAAGGAAATCGAAAAAATGATCATCGGGCGGACAATCGTAGGTAGATAGGCTGAAGGTTGAAGACTGTTAGGGAAAAGTTCATTTTAAAACCATGTTTGGCGTAAGAATCACATTCAACCAAACAACGGCAATCGTGATTTTCAGATCCCTTCAGCCTAAACAGCTTCAGCCTGACTACCTATGTAGTTACTAACTTTCCATTAATCTGGTTTGAGGATCTTAAAATGAAAGAAGAGTTTTTACTAGGAAACGGTGCCATGGCCCTTGGAATTTTGGAAGCGGGCTGTCAGGTTATGACCTCATACCCCGGGACCCCGTCTTCAGAAATCCTTCCCGAGGTGGTCCGATTTTCCCAAGTGTTTAACCTGAATACCCGTATGGAATGGTCCATAAACGAAAAGGTGGCCTTTGACAATGCTTTTGCCGCCGCCATATCCGGTAAACGTTCGGCCTGCTGCATGAAAATGGTGGGTCTGAATGTGGCGGCGGATTCCTTTACGTCCGCGGCCTATATCGGCAATATCGGCGGACTGGTGGTTATCTCCTGTGATGACCCCGGGCCCCATTCATCCCAGACCGAACAGGACTCGCGGCTTATGGCACGATTGGGCAAAGTGCCGGTGTTGGATCCGGCAAACCCTGAAGAGGCAAGGGAAATGATCAAGGCCGCCTTTGATCTTTCCGAAGAATTCCAGGTACCGGTGATGGTCAGACCGGCCATCAGAGTCTGCCACGCAAGGCAGAATATCAAATATGACGTTCTGGAGAGTAATTTAACCAAGGCTGATTTTAAACGCGAGCCGACCCGCTGGGCATCCACGCCGAAGTTCAGGTTCATCCAGCATAAAGCCTTGAATGAAAAGCATGTGAGAATCAGCGAAAAATTTGATATCCTCACCCCTTTCAACAGGCATACCCTGGAAAAAGGAAAATCCTATCCTTTCGGGATTGTCACCGGCGGTGTGCCTTCAAGCGTGGTTGAGGATATGTTTGAAGAGTACGAAAGAGATGATATCCCGGTGTTAAAACTGGGTGCGCCCTATCCTTTCCCGGAAAACCTGGCTGACGAGTTCATGGATGCCTGTGACAAGGTACTGGTCATTGAAGAGACCGATACCTTGATTGAATATATGTTAAGGGACAAGCATAAAACCCTGGGACGGCTCTCCGGTCATGTGCCCATGGAAGGCGAGCTGGTTCCGGAAAAAATTGAAGGACTTCTTAACCAAGCTCTATCCGACTGCGGGCTTTCTCCCTTATCAGACCATGACTGCGGACAGGAAGCCTTCGAACTGACGGCAGGTCTCGGACTACCCATCAGAAAACCGACCTTGTGTCCCGGATGCCCTCACCGGGCGTCTTTTTATTCCATCAGAAAGGCATTACCCAAAGCCATCTTCCCCTCTGACATCGGTTGCTACACCCTTGGCACCAATTTAGGCGTGGTGGACACGGTCCTTGACATGGGTGCCGGTATTACCATGGCATCCGGATTCTGGAATGCCTTTATCCAGGATGATGTAAAAAAACCGATTGTGGCGACCATGGGGGATTCCACCTTTTTTCATTCCGGCACCACCGGCCTGATCAACGCCGTTTACAACGATTCCAGGTTTATTTTGGTAATACTGGATAACAGTATTACGGCCATGACCGGTATGCAGCCGGCCATTACCCAGGAAGACCTGGTGGACGGCAGTAAGGGAAATGCCATCTCCCTGGAAACCATCGTCAAAGGATGCGGCGTTGAATACATCAAAGTGGTGGATCCCTATGACACCAAACATATGATCACGGTAATCAAAGAAGCGTATCAGCATATGACTGACCCTGACGGTGGTATTGCGGTGATTATTTCCCGCCACCCCTGTGTAATCGGGTTCAAGGACGAGGCCATTCCGGAAAAATTCGAGGTGTTGGTTACCGATGAATGCGATGACTGCGGTTTCTGCCATACCAGATTTGAATGCCCGGCCATGTACAGGAATGATCAGACTGAAAAGACCGAAATCAATCCGGTACTCTGTGCCCAGTGTGGTGTCTGCCTGCAGATATGTCCCAGGGATGCGATTGAAAAAGTTTAACCAGATATGGAGAGGATCAATATGAAAACGGTAAATTTTGTTCTTAGCGGTCTAGGAGGACAGGGAATTCTTTTTATGACCAGGGTCTTTGCCACGGCTGCTTTAAATAAGGGATATAATATACTGGGTGCGGAAACACACGGCATGGCCCAGCGGGGCGGGTCTGTGGTTTCCCATTTAAGGATAGGAAATGCAAAATCCAGCCTGATCCGTGCTGGCGCCGCAGACTTTCTGTTGTCCATGGATGAAGCCGAAGCTTACCGCTATCTGCCCTATTTGAAAAAAGGAGGGAAACTCTTTGCCAACGCGCCTGCTGATGCATTCCCCGATATTCGGGTAACCGCATATCTTGATAAAATGCAAATTGCGCCCTATGCCATGGAGGCGGGAAAAACCGCCATGGAACTCGGATCCCCTAAATCCACCAATCTTGCCATGATTGCATTTTATTCCGCCTTTGGGGTGGGACCGCTGAATGCGGATGATTTAAGGTCCACTGTGGATACGATCAGCCCCGGGCCCTTTAAGGAAATGAATCTGAAGATTTTTGAAACCTGCCATGAGACAGGCAGAAAAATGGCTAATATTTAGGGTCTGGTAAATTTTACTTCGCTTATATATGGAGGCCTTTATGGAATTTTTTAAAAACCTCACCGTACTATCACTTGAACAGGCAACAGTCGCCCCGTATCTTACATACAGGCTGGCCCAGGACGGGATGAATGTTATTAGACTGGAACATCCGGTATACGGAGACCCTAACCGTTTCATCGGTGAAAACGTCCTTGATGAAAAAAGGATGAACGCCTATTTTTTAACCATCAATGCCGGGAAAAAAGCACTTACCCTGAACCTGGCTGATCCCCAGGGACGTGAGATATTCAACAAACTGATTCGACGCCTTGAAGTCGATATTTTTATCACCAACCAGTTACCTAAGAATTATGAAAAACTTGGCATTGCGTATGAGTTGATAAAAGAAATCAAACCGGATATCATCTGGCTGGGGCTTACCGGGTTCGGCCCGAACTCCAATGAAGGGGCCTATGACCCGATTTTACAAGCAAGATCGGGCTTAATGGAACTTACCGGTGAAGCAGACGGAGATCCCCAGGTCACGGGTATCCCTTTGCCGGACATGGGAACCAGTGAACACGGATATGGACTGTTGATGAAGGCGCTCTTTAAGAGGGCAGTCACAGGGAAAGGCACCCGTATTGACATGTCCATGCTTGAATCCACTGTATCCTGGCTGACCGTACCCATTGCCCTTTCCAAAAGCTTTGGTGCGACCATCTCCAGGAGAGGGAACACCCACGAATTTTTCAGTCCGGTATCGGTTTATAAGACCAGCAACGGGTTTGTTTACCTGGCTGTGGGCAATGATCGTCAGTGGAAATCCATGGTATCCCAGGACATGTTCAAATCTCTGGCAAAGGAAGAATATAACAAGAACCAGGGCAGAATTGCAGACGTAGTAAACCTCAACAAGGCCATTAATGCCATCACGGAAAAGCACACTTCTGAAGAGCTCATTGAGCTGTTCAACTCCATTACCGTTCCCATTTCCAAGATCAAGAGCGTTAATGAAGTGGTTGAAGATCCACTGGTCGCAAGACGGATCCTTACCTGCACCGACCCAAAAACCGGCACAACAGTAACCCTTGCCCCACCGCCCCACATGACACCCTTTCTGGAAAAATGTGACCGGAAGCTCTCCTTTCCGCCGAGATTCGGTCAACAAAACCAGGAAATCTATGGTGATGTTCTGGGGTATGATGAAGCCACCCTTGCAGGATTCAAGGAAAAAGGGATTATCTAATGAAGCTGGATAACAGTTTTAAACAAAGAAAATCCTTGGGTCATGATGTGTTTGAGTATTTGAAAAACGCCATCATTGACCAGACCATTGAGCCGGGCTCAAGACTGGTGGAAAGCAAGATTGCCGACATGCTGGGTATCAGCAGAACACCGTTACGTGAGGCACTGCACAAGCTTGAAAGAGAAGACTGGATTGAAAAAATCCCCTCAGGCGGATTTAAGGTGGTCACCCTGACCCATGACGATATTGAGCAGACCTTTGGTATCCGAAGTGTTCTTGAAGCATATGCGGCAAGGCTTGCTGCGGAAAATTACCAAGATCAAGACCTTGCCCCCTTGGAAAAAAAGATGAATGAATTTATCAAGTGTCTTGAGACAAAAGACAGTGACAGACTTCATAAAATCAACACCCAATTTCATGATCTTCTTTACAGCCTAAGCAAAAGCCCGAAACTAATCAAAATGATCAACCAGCTTCGCGCTCAAATCTCAATGTTCAGGCAGATTATCCTCAAACAGGAAGAATATGCCCGCAAGAGTAGTAACGACCATGTTAAAATGCTTGAGGCCATTAAAAATCGTGATGGCAGGAAGGTGGAAAAACTGGTGCGCCGGCACATTATCAAAGGAAAGAACGTGGTTTTAAGTGAATTAAAACAAGAGGAAAAAGAAAACAAGAGTGGCTGAAATCAAAGACATACTGGAAGGAAGCAAGATTGCCGGTGCAAGGATGATCCGTCTCATTGAGGACTGCGATCCATCGGCATTTGAGATGTTAAAGCGCCTCTATCCCCATTCCGGCAATGCCTTTATCATCGGCATCACCGGATCCCCCGGCGTGGGCAAATCTTCCCTGATTGATGCACTGATCCTTGAATTTCGTAAACTCGGTATCAAGGTCGCCGTTATTGCGGTGGACCCCACCAGCCCGATTTCGGGTGGCGCCATTTTAGGAGACCGGCTGCGCATGCAGCGCCATGCAACAGATGAAAAAGTGTTTATCCGATCCATGGCGTCAAGGGGCCACAAAGGAGGCCTTTCACGAGCCACCAAAGATGCCACCGTGGTCATGGACGCCATGGGTTATGATATCATTATCATTGAAACCGTGGGGGCCGGTCAGGGAGAATTTGATATCACCACCCTGGCCCATTCAACCGGAATTGTCAATATTCCGGGAACAGGGGACGGCATACAGGCGGTGAAAGCAGGTATTCTTGAAACCGGTGATGTCTTTATCGTCAACAAGAGTGACAAACCTGGCGCAGATGAGTTGGTACACCATCTGACAACAATGATTGACATGTCCAACTTATCGAACACGACCCGGGCTAAAACAAACTGGACCCCCAAGGTGCTGAAAACCAACGCCCGGGATGGAACCGGTGTGAATGAACTGGCCGACACCTTTCTGTCCCATTTTGATTTCATGAAAAACAACGACCTGATTGATCGCAAAAGAAAAGAACTAGAATACCTCTATTTCCATTCGCTGTTAAAGGATTTGACCCTGGAAAAACTGCTTTTATTCCTAAAAGGCTCAGAAGAATACAAAAAAACCGAAAAAAAAATTCAATCCGGTTCATTGGACCCGTTAACTGCGGCAGAACTTATGGTCAATAAGATGAATGCGTTTCAACGCAATGAAAAAAGGACAACATAAAAAGGAAAACGACTTATGGAAGCAACCAACAAAATTCGGGTGCTGATCGCGAAACCCGGCCTTGACGGCCACGATAAGGGTGCAAAAATTGTGGCTTTGGCTTTAAGGGATGCGGGTATGGAAGTGATTTATTCCGGGCTCCACCAGACCCTAGACCAGATTATACAGACTGCCACCCAGGAAACAGTGGATGTCATTGGACTAAGCATCATGTCAGGGGCACACCTGCCCATAGCTGAAAAGCTCATCGGTATGATGAAGGAACAGGGGCTCGATGATATCCGCCTGACAGTGGGAGGGGTCATTCCCTACCAGGATATTCCTACACTCAAACAGATGGGGGTGGCAGAAGTTTTTCCCGGAGGAACCCCTTTTGAGGACATTATTACCGGTATAAACAGCCTGTTTGAATAACCGATTTGAACAACGGGATCATTTCCCAAACATGGAGAGGTAAAACAATGGGTGTTGCTAAATATATCAAGGATGAAAGAGGTGCGATACAAGAGGTAACCTACCAGTCCGGCATAAAAGTAAAACCGGTCTATGGCCCCGAAGATCTAAAAAAGGCGGGATATACCTATGACAAAGATCTTGGAAACCCGGGCGAATATCCGTTTACCCGCAGCCTTCACCCTCTAGGCTATCGCAGCCGGGCATGGACCACCAGGCAGTACACCGGATTCGGCACTCCGGAAGAGACCAACAAACGTTTCAAACTCATGATTGCCAACGGTCAAACCGGCCTGAATGTGGCCTTTGACCTGCCAACCCAGATGGGATACGATTCGGATCATCCTCTGGCACAGGGTGAAGTCGGGCGAGTGGGCATGGCCATTGACTCTTTAAAGGATTTTGAAATCGCCTTTGCCGATATTCCCCTGGATCGAATCGGATCCGGTTTGACCATCAATGCCGTGGCCACCATCATGATGGCGATGTATCAGGCGGTGGCGGAAAATTTCGGGTATTCCAAAGAGCAGATTTCCACCACTCCCCAGAATGATATTTTAAAGGAAATGATCGGCCGGGGGGCCTGGATTTTTCCTGTTGAGCACGGTGTGAGACTGGTGGGTGACAGCATTGAATATGCCGTCAAGGAACTGCCAAGATCCAATCCTGTCAGCATTTGCGGATACCATATCCGTGAATCCGGCGCCACCCCCGCCCAGGAAATCGCCTATGCATTTGAAATTGCCAAAGCTTACATTGATAACGTGGTGCAACGGGATATCAGCCCCGAAGAATTTGTGGGGCGGTTTTCCTTTAACTTTAATGTCTACGGTAACCTGTGGGAGCAGATTGCCAAGTTCAGGGCTGCCAGAAAACTGTGGGCAAAGATGCTGAAAAATGAATACGGTGTCACCGAAAAGAAAAAACTTTTTTTACGGGGGCTTTTTGGCGGCGGTGGTTCCGGCCTTACCAAAGAGCAACCGGAAAACAATATCATGAGAGGTGCTTATTATGCGCTCGGTGCAGCCCTGTCCGGTGCCCAGACCACTGCATTGTGCTCTTTTGATGAAGCCTATACCATCCCCACTCCGCGATCTGCCCTGCTCTCGCTACGAACCCTTGAAATGCTCATGGATGAAGTGGGTTTAAGGGATACGGTGGACCCACTTGCAGGGTCATATTTTATTGAAACGCTGACCCTTAACATGGAAGAAAAAATCTTAGAGGAGATGAAAGAGGTTGAGAATCTGGGCGGAATGATCAAATGCATTTCAAACGGCCTTATCCAGAGAAAGGTATCCAGTCAGGCCTATGCATTTGAAAAAGGACTGCAGTTCGGAGAGTACAGCAAGGTCGGCCTCAATCCGGAAGCAAGGGGTACTGAAGCCGACAAAACCGATGTAGAGCTCCATGAATATAATGAAGCATGGGCTGAAAAATCCAAGGCCAATTTAAACGAACTTCGCCGCACCCGGAACAACAGGGATGTGACTGAAAGCCTCAAGGCTTTGGAGAAAGCTGCCAAGACAGATGAGAATGTCATGCCCCATCTGGTAAAGTGCTGTCATGCCTATGCGACGGTTGGAGAAATGGCAGGGGTGTTCAGACAGACCTTTGGGGAGTGGAAAGAGCCTGATTTTTACTAAAGAGATTAACCATCAGATGTCAAAAAGGTCTCCGGATACCATACATCGGTTTTAAACAGACATGAAGTCATACAGTCAGCATGCCGACTGTATGATTAAAGCCTAAAATGCGGCAGGGGCGCCTTTTTAGCACGACATTACAGTTATGGAGGATTCACTTGGAACAGATAGCTTACCGTCTGGGATGTGACATTGGCGGCACTTTTACCGATTTTGTGCTGGTAAATGATCACACAGGAGAGTTTTATACCAATAAATGCCTCACCACCCCTTCTGATCCATCGGATGCCGTGGAACGGGGTATTCGGGAACTTAATGACATAAAACCGGGATTCATGGATAACGTTGATGAGGTAATCCATGGAACCACCTTGGTTATTAATGCCATCATAGAAAGAAAAGGTGCCCAAACTGCTTTGATCACCACCAAGGGTTTCAGGGATGTTTTGGAACTTGGAAGGGAAATCAGATACGATGCCTATGATATTTTCAGCGAATACCCCCAACCCATCGTACCCAGAACCCTTCGAATGGAAATAGATGAACGGCTCACTGCGCAGGGCAAAATCCTTAAGCCGGTGGATGAAAAAGAGGTGTTGAATGTCCTGAAAAAGCTAAAAACAGCGGGAATTGAATCCCTTGCAGTCTGCTTTATCAATTCCTATGAAAACCCGGTGAATGAAAAAAAAATCAAGGAAATCATTGAAAAAGAATCGCCTGACCTTTTTCTTTCCACATCTTTTGAGGTGCTTCCCCAGATCAGGGAGTATGAGCGAACCTGTACCACGGCGGTGAATGCCTATGTCAAACCGATTACTTACCGATATCTAAAAAAACTGACCTCCAGGCTTGAGTCCATCGGGTTCAGCGGAAAACTATTTATCATGCTGTCTTCCGGGGGAATTACCTCTGTAGATACAGCCAGGGAATTTCCTGTCAGGATCATAGAATCGGGTCCCACAGCCGCTGTTATTGCATCCCAGCATTATGGGAAACTGTTTAATATCAAGGATATGTTCTGCTTCGACATGGGGGGCACCACGGCAAAATCATGCCTGATCCAGAAAGGCCATGCAGGGCTGGTATCCACCTTTGAAGTGGGCCGTGTCCAGCGTTTTAAAAAAGGAAGCGGGCTTCCCATCCAGGTGCCGGTGGTGGATCTTATGGAGATCGGAGCCGGAGGCGGAAGTATTGCCAAAATCAGCAAACTGGGTCTGCTTGCGGTCGGTCCTGAAAGCGCCGGTGCGGATCCCGGGCCCGCCTGTTACAAACAGGGTGGAGAATACCCAACGGTGACCGACGCAGACCTTGTATTGGGATATCTTGACCCGAACTTCTTTTTGGGTGGCGCCATGGCCCTTGACATAGAGCTTTCCAAAAAAGCGATAAAAGACAAAATTGCCACACCACTGGGTACAACCATGGTTGAAGCGGCCTTTGGTATCCATGATCTCATCAACGAGACCATGGCTGCGGCGGCCAAAACACATATTGCGGAAAAAGGCGGCAACCCAAACATTGTCACCATGTCGGCTTTCGGCGGTGCGGGTCCTGTCCATTCTTACGGGCTTGCAAAAAAGATCGGTGCGCCGGCCATTCTGGTACCGCCTCTGGCAGGTGTTGGGTCTGCTCTGGGATTCTTTACCGCCCCCGTGGCATTTGATCTTTCACGAAGCCACCGAGTGACCCTTGATGA
Organism: Thermodesulfobacteriota bacterium; assembly: GCA_034189135.1. Classification (NCBI taxonomy): domain Bacteria; kingdom Pseudomonadati; phylum Thermodesulfobacteriota; species Thermodesulfobacteriota bacterium. The sequence goes on from JAXHVO010000125.1 coordinate 24,988, forward strand.
TGCCGATTTCAAGGAAATTGAACAGCTGTTTAACGAACTTGAACAGGAGAGTGCCGGTATCTTGGAGGATTCCGCCACAGGCCGGAACATCATCTACGAACGAACCCTGTTAATGCGCTTTGTGGGCCAGGGCGCTGAAACAGACCTTGTCATTGAGCCAAAACCTTTTGATACCTTTTCCAAAAAGGATATCCGAAGACTCTTTGACCAGGAATACAAACGGCTATACGGCAGAACCTATCATGAAACCCCGGTGGAGTTTGTCACCTTCAAGGTCAGGGCAAGCCTTCCCAAACGGCCGTTTTCAATTCCTAAGCTCTCAAATGACACCTGTGATATGACGATTTGCATTAAAGGTCAACGCCCGGCATTTTCCATCATTCAAAAAGACTATATTCCGTTTACCGTCTATGACCGGTCAAAACTGTTTGCCAATGCAAAAGTTTCCGGACCCGCCATTATCGAAGAACGTGAATCCACCATTGTTATTGGTGAAGATGCCAATGCCCGGGTTGACGAATTCGGCTTTGTATGGATTGAACTGAACCAATTGGGGGTTGAAAAATGATAAAAAACAATAGGGAAACATTCGACCCGATTACCCTTGAAATTCTGTGGCGCAGACTTGTTTCCATTGTGGATGAGGCAGATGCGTCCGTGGCAAGAACCGCTTTTTCCAGCCTGTTAAGGGATGCCCATGATTATACCTGCATGTTCACCGACAGCCGGGGCCAGGAGTTGGTCCAGGGAACGTTTTGTACGCCTGGCCAGGCCGGTGCCATGGCACTGGGTGTAAAAAAGATCATCAACTCTATACCCATTGAAGACTACCGGCAGGGTGATGTTTTCGTCGTCAATGACCCCTGGCTGCTTGCCGGACACCTCAATGATGTCTGTGTGTTAAGCCCGATATTTTTCAAAGAAAGACCGGTGGCATTCACCGCCTGTGTCTTCCATCATTCCGATATCGGCGGCAGGGTCTCTTCCGATAACCGGGAAGTGTTTGAAGAAGGCATCTATATTCCGGTGGTCAAACTATATGATGCGGGAAAACTGAATGAGGATCTGCTGAACATGATCCGGTGGAATGTAAGAACCCCCAAAGAAGTCACCGGAGATCTTCGCTCCCAAGTGGCGGCCAACCATGTCTGCGCCCAAAAAATCATAGAAATGATGGAAGACGAGGGGCTTGAGCATCTGGATGATCTGGCAGATGAAATTATCGGAAGAACGGAAACCTCCATGCGCTCTGCCATTGATAAGATTACCGACGGCACCTATGCCCATGAAGGCATTATTGAAGGGGCGGGGAAAAGACCGGATATTAAAATCAAGCTGACGGTTAAGGTTGACGGGTCAGATATACAGGTGGATTTTGACGGCACCTCTGACCAGGTGGACTGGGGAGTAAATGTGGTTTATAATTTTACCTATGCCTATGTGTTTATGGCCATCAAATCCGCCTTTGACCCGGATATCCCCATAAATGAAGGGGCGATTCGACCGGTGAAGATGACGGCTCCTGAAGGCTCCATCATCAATTGCAAATTCCCGGCAGCTGTGGCGGCCAGAATGCAGGTCGGGCATTTCATGACCGAAATGGTATTTAATGCTCTGTCGGAAGCCACACCGGATAATATCATTGCAGGCTCCGGCGGGACCCCTGCCCAGACCAATATACTTTACGGCAAACGGGCCAACGGAAAACCTTGGCATACCATGATCATCAGAGGAGGAGGCATGGGTGCTTCTTCCAGGTTTGACGGTCACCACTGTGCCATTTTTCCGGCCAACGGGGCCAACACCCCTGTCGAAATACTTGAAAGCGATACACCGCTGATCATTGAAGAACGTGGACTTATCATGGATTCCGGAGGCCCTGGAAAACAGCGCGGCGGCATTGGTCGTCGGATGATCATACGCTCTCCAGATGACCACGAAAATTCTCCCCAAAGAACCACCATTGCCATCCAGGCCGGTCGGTTTATCTATCCACCGGGAGGTATTTTTTCGGGAAAAGACGGATCAAAGGCCAAATTCCTCAAAAATGGTAAGCCTGCGGATCCAAGCGGGCTGACTTTTTGCGATCCCGGAGACCGGATCTCATTTATCAGTGCCGGTGGAGGCGGATACGGCAACCCCGTTGAACGTGACCCAAAAACGGTGGAACGCGATGTACAATATGGTTATGTAAGCATTGAAAAAGCAAAACAAGATTACGGTGTTATCATTGAGCCCGCCTCACTGACTCTTGACCCGGAGGCAACCCGAAAACTCCGTGAAATGTCTGGCGAGTGATCATTGAAGTACAACATAAAAAAGCTAACCACTCAGATGAACAGACTGAAGACTGTTAGGAAAAAGCGCATTTTGAAGCATGTTTGATATAAGAATCATAATTCGCCAAAGTACGGCACCGTGCGCTTATGATACCTTCAGCCTTCATTCTAAACAGCTTCAGACTGACTACTTAAGTAGTTACGAAAAGTTTTCCGTCGGATGTTGACGATGCTGAGCCATTTATTGAAAACACTTCAACCAATGATTATATTAATTGGTGACGCACACATCCGTTTATATGACAAACCGCCACCGCCTGAAGAAAAAGCCCGGTGTGTCATTGATAACTGCAGCTAATGAAAGGAATATGTATGAAACCATTTAAGTATTTATCCCCTGAAACCGTTGAAGAGGCCATTGCCTTTCATACCCAACACAACCAGACGGCCAAATATATTGCCGGTGGAACAGATGTCATTGTTAAAGTCAAAGATGGCTGGCTGAAACCGGATTACCTGATTTCCCTGAAGAAAATCAAGGAGCTGAGTGAGCTGCATAAAAATGAGAAAACCGGCGAACTTTGCATCGGTGCAACGGTCACCCACGCCACTCTTGAAAAATCGGTCATGATCCAAAATGAATATCCCATTATTTATGACGCTGTGTCCAAAATCGGGTCTTTACAGGTAAGAAATGTAGGAACCATCGGTGGAAACTTAATCAATGCCGTGCCGTCAGCTGATGGTGCCATTCCCCTGATCGCTTTAGACGGAGTGGCTTTTCTTCAGGGGAAAGATGGTGAACGGTCTGTGGAAGTAAAAAATCTGTTTATCGAGCCCTATAAAACCGTTTTAAAACCCGGAGAACTCCTGAAAAAAATCATTATCCAACCGCAGGCCTCCCATACCGGAAGCGCTTATATCAAATTCGGCAGGAGGGCTGCCATGGAACTTCCTCTCATCGGTATCGGAGTGTTGTTGGCCCTGGATGAAGATCTGGTTACCTGTACCAAGGCCAGAATCTGCCTCGGCGTGGCCGCGCCAACTCCGATGAGGGCCTTGGATGCTGAAAATTTTCTCACCGGAAAGAAAATTGACGAAAACGTCCTGACAGAAGCCGGTAAAATGGCTGCAGATGAATCTAAGGTCAGAGACAGTGTCCGGGGAAAAGCCTGGCACAGAAAAGAGATGATACGGGTTCAGGTAAGAAGAATGGGCCTTAAATGTCTGCAAATGATAAGAAATAACAGTTAGGAGGAGTTTTGGCATGACGACAAACATATCTTTTACGTTAAATGGTGACCAGATCTCTTGTGGAGTGAAGGACCATTGGACCCTGTTACACCTTTTAAGGGAGGAGATGGGCCTGATGGGAACAAAAGAAGGATGCGGTAATGGTGAATGCGGTGCCTGCACCGTTATTGTGGATAAACTGGCAATCAATTCCTGTCTGTACCTGGCTGTTGAAGCAGACGGAAAAACAATAGAGACCATTGAAGGTCTGGCTTCAACCGACGGAACGCTGCACCCGATCCAGCAGTCTTTTGTGGAAAACGGAGGTATCCAGTGCGGGTTCTGCACACCGGGAATGATTATGTCTTCAAAGGCACTGCTGGATGAAAACCCGGATCCTACTCGCGAGGAAATCCAGCATGCCCTTGCCGGAAATATCTGCCGGTGCACCGGATATATCCAAATCTTTGAATCCGTTGAGGCAGCTAAAGACAAGGGAGGCCAAAATGAATAATTATCATGTGGTGGGAAAACGAATTCCCAAGCTGGATGCTGCGCAAAAGGCCATGGGCAGGGCAGCGTATATCCAGGACATCAAATTGCCGGAAATGCTATATGGGAAAATTCTTTACAGCAAATATGCCCATGCAAAAATTATTAAAATAGATACTTCAAAAGCAAAGGCTTTGCCCGGCGTCCGCGCGGTTCTCACCGGAGAAGATGTTCCTGAAAAAATGGTCATGGGATTTTACAAAGACAATCCCCCGATTAAAAAAGGCAAAGCATGTTCTTTCCGGGATGAGGTCGCGGCTGTGGCAGCCAAAACTCCTGAAATTGCACAAAAAGCTTTGGACTTGATTGAGGTTGAATATGAAGAGCTTGAGGGTATTTTTGATCCTGAAAAAGCCATGGAAAAAGACAGCCCCCTGGTTCATGAGCATCATAAGTCAAATGTACTTAAGCTGCCATGGAAGCTGCATTATGGAGACGTGGACCAGGCCCAAAAAGAAGCCGCCTTTGTGGTTGAAGATCGGTTTTCCACCACCTGGGTCACCCATTGCTGCATGGGGACCAGCGGTGCGGTGGCACTCTTTGATGCTTATGACAACCTGACCATATACTCCAACACGCAAATTCCTTCCCTGGCGCAAAAGGATTTTCTGGAAGCCCTGAAAGCCATGGGACTGCAAAACAAAAGGGTCAGGGTCATCAAACCCGTTATAGGCGGTGCATTTGGCAGCAAGCTGGATACCTATGCCTATGAACACATTGCCATTCTTCTTGCACACAAGTGCAGGAAGCCGGTTAAGATCACTTTTAACCGGGAGGAAGAATTCAAGGCAACCTCTACCCGGCAGCCTGCCATCATGTATATCAAACAGGGCTGTGACAAAAACGGTAAGCTGTTGTTCAGAGATATCAAAATGGTCCTGGATAACGGTGCACATACCTCGTGGGGCGCCACCACACCTTCGGTGATGATGATGCCCATCACATCCCTTTACCGGTTGAAAAATGTAAGATACAGTGCAAAATGTGTCTATACCAATAATACCTATGCCCAGGCCATGAGGGGATACGGAAACCCGCAGGCGACATTTGCCATCGAAAGCAGTATGAATATGCTCGCACAAAAAGCAGGCATTGATCCCATTGAGTTCCGCAGGATTAACCGTAATCATCCTGGAGATATCACTCCCCAGGATTTCAGAATAACCACCTGTGGCCTGGATTTGTGTCTTGATGCAGTTGAAAAGGAATTAAAAAAGAACGGTTCAAAGGAACAGGGGGTTGGGATCGGTGTGGCCTCACTGATCCATGTCGGAGGCGGTGCCCGCATATATAAGTCTGATGGCTGCGGTGCCATTTTAAAAATGGATGATTACGGCAAGGTGAATGTCTTCACCGGCGGTACGGACATGGGCCAGGGGCTAGACAATATCACCGCCCAGATTGTGGCGGAAGAACTGGGGCTTCATGTCGAAGACATCAATGTGGTACATACGGATACGGATGTCTGCCCATGGGATGTGGGTGCCCATGCCAGCCGCAGTACTTTTGTGGCCGGCAATGCAGCCCTCGGCGCCGCCAAAAAAATAAAAAAGAAACTGCTTAAACTCGGTTCGAAAATACTGGATACTCCTGTTGAGGATCTTGTTTTAAGCGACAGACACATAATGGCTTCCCATGACCCGGAAAAAAGCATGCCCATAGACAAACTTTTACGAAAAGCCCATTTTTCACCCGACGGAACCATGATTGTGGCGGATTGTTTTTATGATCCTGACAATGAAAACCTGAGCAAAGAATTCAAGGGAAATATGTCCATGACTTACACCTTCGGGGTACATGGTGTAAAAGTAAAAGTGGATGAAGAAACCGGCAAAGTAGAGGTGCTTGAATACGTGGCTGCCCATGATGTGGGACAGGCCATCAATCCCCTGCTTCTTGAAGGACAGGTTTATGGCGGGGTGATTATGGGTCTTGGCTATGCCCTGACTGAGGAAGTGATGCATAAAAACGGAGAAATCATGAATGCCAATTTCAGGGACTATAAACTTTTTACCGCCAAGGATTCCGTTAAGATCAAAGCACCTGTCCTGGAAACGGCTGATAAAGACGGCCCTTTTGGGGCGAAGGGAATCGGAGAACCCGGTTGCGTTCCCACGGCTCCGGCCGTGGCAAATGCGATCCATGATGCGGTGGGCGTTAGAATTAAAGATCTTCCCATTACACCTGAAAAAGTGCTGGCTGCTTTACAGGAGAAAAAAAAAGGAGAAAAAAGTGCGGTTGCCAAGATTTGACTATTTAGGACCTGATAATCTTGAAGAGGCTCTTGACCTGCTTGACACCCACAGGGATGATGCCAAAATCCTTGCAGGGGGAACCGATCTTTTGGTCAGGATGAAAAAGGGACTGTTAAAACCAAAATTTCTTATCAGCCTCAAAGCCTTGAACGGGTTATCCTATATCAACCAACAAGATCAGCATATTAAAATCGGTGCCAGAACACCCATTGCAGACATTATTGCTTCAGATCTCATTAAAAAAGAATCCCTGGCACTGGTTCAGGCCTGTGAAAAAATCGGGGCCGTTACTATCCAGCATTACCGGGGAACCATCGGGGGTAATATTCTCCAGGACAACCGGTGCCATCATTACAACCAGTCTGATTTTTACCGGTCCGGACGTCAGCCCTGTCACAAGGACGGAGGAAAAATCTGTTATGCGCGAGAAGAAGCAGACCGGTGCAACTCCACCTGCCAGTCAGACGGTGCCACCGCTTTAATGGCTGTTGACGCCAGCATCACCCTGACAACAAAGGGTGGGAAGAGAACGGTAAAGCTGGCGGACTTTTATACCGCGGACGGCATCATGCCCTTTGCCATGGAATCTCATGAACTGCTAGAGGAAATTATAATACCGATACAGGGTGGTAGCAGTGCCTATAAACGTCTTGCCTACCGTTCTGCCATTGACTATCCCATTGTCTGTGCCGGCGTTCTGTTAAAACCATCCGCCAGTCGAAAAAATGAGATAGATGACGCGCGAATCGTGGTCGGTGCCATGGGCAGGTCTCCTTTGCTCCTTGCCCAGGCATCATCCTCTTTAAAAGGAAAAAAACTGACCGATACGGATGCCTTTAAAAAGGCAGCCGATATCGCCATGGACCATGCCTCCACATTTGCGGTTCATAATGTGGGATCTACCCTTGAATACCGTTGCGCCATGGTGTCACCCATGGTATTCGGCGCACTAAAGCAGTCAGCTGAGGCTGCAAAAAGATAACCACAATAACGGAGTTTGCTTAAAATGGAAAAAATAAAAATCACCCTGAATATCAATAATAAACCCCGCGAGGTGATGGTCTATCCAAACGACACCCTGTTGGAGGTGTTGCGGGATGATCTTGACCTGACCGGTTCAAAGGAAAGCTGCGGCGAAGGGGTCTGCGGGTCCTGTACCGTTCACATGGATGGCAAACCCGTCCGGGCCTGTCTGACCCTGGCCTTGGAAGCACAAGGAACCCAGATCAAAACAGTGGAAGGGCTTGCCCATGGGGATGATCTGTCTGATCTACAACAGTCCTTTATTGATCACGGAGCTGTCCAGTGCGGATTCTGTACCCCGGGCATGCTCATGTCAGCAGATGCATTGCTCAATGATAACCCAAAGCCCGATGAAAAAACCATCCGCAAGGCCCTTGCCGGAAATATATGCCGGTGCACGGGCTATGCAAAAATTGTTGCAGCTGTGGCCCATGCGGGTAACCCGCAGGGCCATTGCCCGGATTGTAAACCAAAGGAGTAAAACATGTCTGATTACACCATCATCGGAAAAAGAATGCCCAGGGTTGATTCCCGGGCCAAGGTTATGGGAAAGGCAAAGTATACTGCCGATCTGAAGCTACCCGGCATGCTGGTGGGAAAAATCAAAAGAAGCCCTTATGCCCATGCACGGATTTTAAATATCGATACGTCAAAGGCTGAGGCCCTCCCCGGTGTAACGTCCGTGGTCACAGGAAAAGATACTGAAGGTGTCAAATGGGGAGTATTTCCCTATACCCGAGATCAGCAGTTTATTCAAATAGAAAAAGCCAGATACATTGGCGATGAAGTTGCAGGCGTGGCAGCCGTAGATGAAGAGACTGCCCTTCATGCCCTTGATCTTATTGAGGTGGAATATGAGGAACTGCCGGCCGTGTTTGATCCCATGGAAGCCATGGCATCGGAAACCGAACTCATCCATGAAGATTTTCCCAACAACATTAATATCCATGTGAATATCGATACAGGGAATGTGGATGAAAACTTTGAGAAAGCATACTATATCAGGGAAGACACCTTTGTGGCATCGGAGGAATCCTATTTTCATGCCGAGCCTTATGCAGTTGTGGCAAGGTTTGACCATGAACACTGCCTGGAAATCTGGATGCCCAATGCCGGACCCCATATGAAATCCAAACCGTTGTCCAACGCATTTAAAATTCCCCTTCATAAGGTAAAGGTCAAGAAAATTTCCATTGGCGGTGCATTCGGGGGCCGCTCAGAGATCTGCCCGGCAGACTATATTTGTGCCCTGCTGGCAAAAAAGTCCAACCGACCGGTAAAAATCGAGTTCACCAGGGAAGAAAACACCATTGCCACCCGACAGGGACACGCCATGATTACCACCCATAAAACAGGGGTGGACAAGGATGGAAGGGTTCTGGCAAGAGAAACCACATGTTATATGGACGGTGGCGCATACTCAAGCACCGGCCCCATTGCCACCAGCGTTCCTTTTCTTTCCATGGAACAGGCTTACCGGATGGAAAGCGTACGTTACAACGGCTACCGGGTTTATACCAATAAACCCATCAGGGGTATGATAAGAACCCACGGACGTGGGTTTGCCTGCGGGTTGGACACCCAGCTGGACATGATTGCAGACCATCTTGGCATTGATCCGGTGGAGATGAGATTGAGAAATAGCAGGCAGCCGGGTGATTATACCAGTACAAAATCCTATGTTGACTCCTGTGCCATGGATGAAACCATTTTAAAGGCAGTTGAAAAATCAGGCTTCAAGAAAAAATGGGGTAAACTGCCCCCCTTCCACGGTATCGGTATCGGCACCAATTCGGTGCAGACAGGCTTTCCCATGGGCATCCGGGGCGGATCTCAGTCTTTTATCAAATTCAACGAGGATGGAGAGGCAACGGTCATGTCCGGGGTGGTGGACAATGGTCAGGGCAATGACAACATGCTGGTCCAGATTGCTTCCGAAGAGCTGGGGCTGCTGCCTGAAGACATCCATCTGGTTTCCGCCGATACCGAGACCACGTCTTCTGATCCGGGATCTTACTCTCAGGTTTCCACCTTCGTGGGTGGGCACGCGGTGAAAATCGCGGCACAGAACTGCCGGGAAAAGCTTTTCCAGGTGGCTGCAAAAGTATTAAAGGTGAAACCCGACCAGCTGGCGGCAAAAAATCGTATGATTTTTGTCAAAGATGACCCGGAAAAATCGATTCCCATTAAAAAAGTGGTGAGAACCAGTCTGTTAAACTTCAACTCGGTGAATGCCGAAGGCGGATACTGGCCCAAGGTGGACATGAACCGCGAATGGGTTAAAAACCCCTATGGCCAAATGTGTGAAGCCTTTTCCTTTGGTACCACCATTGTTGAAGTCAAAGTTGACCCTGAAACGGGTCAGGTTGAAGTGTTAGAGGTCACCGCTGCCCAGGACGTTGGATATGCCATAAACCCCATGGTCCTTGAAGGCCAGTTTGAAGGCGCCCTTACCATGGGTGGACAGGGCGGTATGCTCACCGAATACCATGAATGGAATGACGGCAGGTGTATCAATCCCACCATGCTGGATTATAAACTGCCATTGGCCTGTGATATGCCTAAAATTAATAATATCATCGTGGAATCGGTTGATCCCAAAGGACCTTACGGTGCCAAGGAAGCCGGTATGTCCATTGCCATGTCGGCTGCTCAAGGTTACAGTGCGGCAGTCAGCAATGCCATCGGTGTCTATATGGACTCTTTTCCCCTGACCCCGGATAAGATCCTTGCGGCAATTAAGGAGAAAGAAACTCAAAGCCAACAACAGCAAGATTCAACCAAAACACAGGTTAATTGATCACCCCCTGGATGGAACAGATGAAGAAGATCAGAGTTGAAGAGGCAATCGGAACGGTTCTCGCCCATGACATGACACGGATCATCCCGGGAGAATTCAAAGGCGTCGGGTTTAGAAAAGGACACGTTGTACAAAAGGAGGATATCCCGGAACTGTTAAAGATCGGGAAACACTATCTGTACGTCCTTGATCTGGGAAAAGATCAGCTCCATGAAGATGACGCGGCCACAAGGATCTCAAGGTCTATTTCAGATCAAAACCTGGAATTTTCCGAACCCCGGGAAGGTAAAATCAATATCATCACCCCATATGCAGGCCTGCTAAAAATCAATGTGGACGCCCTGCTCCAGGTGAATAAGATGGAGCGTATTATCGTAGCTACCTTGAAGAATAATTTTCCCTGTAAAAAGGGAGAGATCATTGCAGCCACCCGGATCATTCCTCTGACCATCCCTGCAAAATACATCGAAGGACTTGAAGCGCTGGCGAAAAAAAATAAGACCATTGTTTCGGTCAAACCATACAAATCTTTAAAGGTGGGAGCGGTGGTAACCGGTTCTGAAGTCTATAACGGACTGATTTCAGATGATTTTGACCCGTCCGTGGGGAAGAAAATTACAGCAGCCGGATGTACACTCATTAAAAAAATCATTGCACCTGATGATGTAGAAGCTATTTCCCATGCAATTAAGGAGTTAAAGAAACTCGGAAGTGAACTGATCATTACCACCGGAGGGCTTTCGGTAGATCCGGATGATGTGACCCGCCAGGGGGTTATCACGGCAGGCGCCGATGTTGCCTTTTACGGTAGCCCTGTCCTCCCCGGTGCCATGCTCATGGTTTCAGCGCTCGATCATATCCCTGTCATCAGCCTTCCTGCGTGTGTATTTTACTACAAGCGGACCGTGTTTGACCTGATTTTTCCAAGGGTTCTGGCCGGAGAAAAAATCAGTGAAGATGATATTGCGGCCATGGGTCACGGCGGTTTGTGCATGAACTGCAAGGTCTGTCACTATCCGGTCTGTTCATTCGGCAGATAGCAGACGTTCACAGGCATCGCAGCTGCACGCGATCAGGGCGACCAGCATAGCATAAGTATAGCTGGTCGCCCTGATCGTGCACATCTGCGGCAACTGTGAACGCCTACATAACGAAGATTGTGTGACCTTTTTATTCCGAATGTGCGTGAACGGGTACTATAATTTTAAGAGATACTATTATGACAAAAACGATCAAGGAACTTATCATCGCTATAAAAGGGGCAGGAGAAATGGCCACCGGTGTGGCATGGCGTCTTTTTCAGTCAAATTTCAAAAATATTTTCATGATGGAGATTAAAAAACCCATCGCGGTCAGGCGACAGGTCAGCTTCTGTGAAGCTGTTTATGATGAAAAAAGTATGGTGGAGGGTGTTGAGGCCGTCAAGGTCTTTAATTCGGATGACATCCGAAATGCCTGGAATAACCATATCATCCCTGTCATCGTTGACCCGCATTGGAAATCCATTAAAGCCATCCGGCCCCATGTGGTGGTCGATGCGATTATTGCCAAAAAAAACCTGGGCACCAATCTATCCGAAGCCCCTTTGGTTATTGGACTTGGACCCGGATTCGAGGCAGGCAGAGATGTCCATATGGTCATCGAAACCAACCGGGGTCATAACCTTGGAAGGATTATTTTAACCGGTGGTGCCGAACCGAATACCGGAAGCCCCGGTAATATTAACGGCTTCACCAAAGAAAGGGTTCTTCGTTCCCCCTGTTCAGGTATATTCAAGTCTTCTTTGAGCATTGGTGACCTTGTCAAACAAAATGATGTGGTCGGACATGTGCACAGCAAACCGGTCGTTGCCGGAATAGATGGCGTTTTAAGGGGGCAGATCAGAAATAACACCATGGTGACCGAGCACCTTAAAATCGGGGACATTGATCCCAGGGGAAACAGGCAGAACTGCACCACCATCTCGGAGAAAGCCCGGGCCATCGGCGGCAGTGTGCTTGAAGCGATTTTAAGAAAATACAATCAGTGACAAACGGGGAAGTTTTGGCTACCGAGTAATTATTAAACTTATTAGTAGCTACACATATAGTCAGGCTGAAGCTGTTTAGCCTGAAGTCTGAGGGGTTCAGAAAAAAACGCTTGCCGTACTTTGGCAAAATGTAATTCTTGCATCAAACATGGCTTTAAAATGCGTTTTTTCCTAACAGTCTTCAGTCTTCAACCTAAATACCTGAGCAGTTACAAAACTTTTTAATATAGATTACAGGAGGACAAAGCATGCGTGCAATAGTATTAGGCGGAGCAGGCGGTATGGGACAGGGTGTTGCCCGGGACCTGATAAAACAAAAGCAGGTTACAGATGTTATCCTGGCTGACTTGTATCCGGATCCTGAAAGACTGGCACCTAAATTACGTGACAGTGAAAAAACAACCCTTATCAAGATGGATGTAAATGATCACGACGCAATGGTAAGCAGATTCAAAGAGATCGATGTGGTGATTAACTGCGCAGGCCCCTTTTACAAGACTGCCGTGCCGGTGGCAAAGGCTGCTGTTGAAGCTAAAAAAAACTACATCGATATCTGTGATGATTATGAGGGAACCGAAATTCTTTTTAACTCTGACATTGATAAAATGGCCAAAGAAGCCGGCATTACCGTTTTGACCGGTATGGGTTCTGATCCCGGAACCAACAATGTCCTGGTGAAATGGTATGCAGACCGCCTGGACCAAGTTGATGAGATTTATCTCTATTGGGTGGTCAGTATTGCCGAGCTTGCAGGCGCAGCCTGGGATCATAGCCTGCATATGACCCTGGGAAAAATCCCTCAATATATTGATGGAAAACTTGTCTACGTTGAAGGCGGAACCGAAGAAGTGGCTGAACAGTTTTTAGAACCTCTTGGCACCTGCCATGTCCGCTATGTGGGCCACCCCCAACCCCTGACCCTCCCCAGATACATCAAAGGGGTTAAAAATGTGATCATAAAAGGCGCACTCATCCCATTATGGGTAGATGAGCTGATAAAAGAACAGAAAAATACGGGTCTTTTAAGCACAGAGCCCATGGATATCAAGGGAACCAAGGTCACCCCCTATGACCTTGCCCTTAAACTTTGGGAGACGATTCCCCGAGGGAGGGATAACGGTCCCCAGTCCTCGGGTCTTAAGGTCATTGTCAAGGGAGAAAGAGACGGCAAGAAAATTACTTACACCGCTGACATGGTGGGCAGAATGGCTCCGGGAACCGGACTTCCCGCCTCCATTGCAGCGCTTATGATGGATGCCGGTGATGTCACTCAAAAAGGGGTGGTGGCTCCGGAAGGCTGCATCGATCCAGCCAAATTTCTTGGCGCATTTTTAAAAAGAGGCGCCAGAATTCACCAGACAGAAAAAATTTCATCCATGTTTGCAGTTTAACTCATTACAGGAGATTTTTCATGAAAGAAACAGAAAAATTAAATATCACTAAAAGCCGGGAACTGTTTGAGGAGGCAACCACACTTATTCCCGGCGGGGTCCTGGGTGCCAGAAAGCCGGCCGATTTTATTGACGGAGAATACCCCATCTTTCTTGAATCAGGCAAAGGCTGCCGCCTGATCGATGTGGACGGAAATGAATTTATTGATTTTCTCTGCGGTTACGGGCCCATCATCCTGGGTTACCGTGAAGAAGAGGTCGATGAAGCGGTTTTTAAACAGATCAAAGAGAAGGGATTCTGTTTCACTCTGACGCAGAAATTCCAGAACGAACTTGCTAAAAAGCTGACCCAGATTGTGCCCTCTGCTGAAATGAGCATTTTTTTAAAAACCGGGTCCGATGCAACCACCGCCAGCATCCGTATTGCAAGGGCCTATACCAATAAACTCAAAGTAATGCGTTGCGGTTACCATGGCTGGCACGACTGGTGTGTCGAGATGAAAGGCGGAATTCCGTTAAAATTCTACGAAGATGTGTATGAATTTCAATACAACAATCTGGATCAGCTTCAAGACTTAATGGCCACCCATGGTGAAGAAACCGCTGCCATCATCATGACGCCTTTCGGCCACCCCAACCATCAAAAAATGCAGATCCCCAAGCCCGGATTCCTTGAAGGGGTCAGGGAAATTGCCGACAGGTATGGCGCGGTGCTTGTTTATGATGAAATTCGTACCTGTTTCAGGCTTTCAATGGGTGGTGCCCAAAGGCTTTATGGTGTGACCCCCGATCTGACGGTTCTTGGAAAAGCCATGGCCAACGGATACCCCATCTCTGTTGTCACCGGAAAAAAGAATGTCATGATGGCAGCTGAACACAAGCTGTTTATCTCTTCTACTTTTTTCCCCAACAGCGAAGCTTTTGTAGCCGCGCTTAAAACCATTGAAATCCTTGAACGGGATAATGTGCTGGACGATATCTGGGAAAAAGGTGAACGGTTGATGAAAAATATTCAGCAGGTGATTGATAAGCATGATATAGGCGCTGAGCTGACCGGTGTGGCCCCCATGTTCTATATCACCTTCAAAAAGGACCAAGCAGATGCCTACAAGGGCAAGCGCAAGGATTTTTACACTCAGCTCATCCGAAGGGGATTCTTTTTTACCCCTTTTCATCATGCGTATATCTGTTACCGACACACTCAAGAAGACCTGGATCAGACGGTAAACGCCATTGATGAATCCCTGAATTTTATAAAAGAGAAATATGCATAACACAGCCTGCCGCGGTTAATCCCCCAGAGCAGGATAAAAATGCGCGTTGCGCCTCGTAAGAAATGAAACAGATCTGTTGCCATATATGGTCGAGTATGAACTGTTTGCGTTTGAGTGGTAACCGGAATGCCTTTGCCTTAAGCCATTAGAGCAATTTTTCCATGCTCATGCTATGATTATAGACTTGACAAGTCATTCGCCTCCGTATAATAACTTGGACATGATTATTGTTGTATACTGTATACCAAGCGTTGGATCAGGCAGTCCCCCTGTTTATTAATAAGGCACGCTTATTTAGCATAAGCAGTTTTGTAAAAAACCCAGATTATAGGCATTCCTGGATATGGGTTTTTAAATCGATAACTATCTTATTTATTGGATAAATGGCGGTCCGTGGCTGATGACGCCGCAGGCTAAAACAGTAACCACACAGAAAAGGAGGACGTATGCAAACCAAAAAAATCTTTTTGCCTGAATCTGAGTTGCCTCGCCAATGGTACAATGTCGCTGCTGATATGCCCACGCCGATGGAACCGCCACTCCATCCAGGGACCGGCCAGCCCGTCGGCCCGGAGGATCTTGCTCCCATCTTTCCCATGCCGCTCATTGAACAGGAAGTGAGCCAGGAAAGGTTTATTGATATTCCGGAAGAAGTACTGGAAAAATACCTCATCTGGAGGCCGTCACCCCTGTACCGGGCCTATGGCCTGGAAAAATTTCTCGATACACCGGCCAAAATTTATTTTAAGAATGAAGGGGTCAGCCCTGCCGGAAGCCATAAACCCAACACGGCCATTGCCCAGGCCTATTACAATAAGATATCGGGAACCAAACGAATTCTTACCGAAACCGGTGCGGGACAGTGGGGAAGCGCCCTCTCTTACTGTTGTGCTCTTTTTGGCTTGGAATGCAAGGTCTACATGGTTAAGGTGAGCTACCAGCAAAAGCCTTACCGTCGCATGATGATGGAAACCTGGGGGGGAACCTGTGTGGCCAGTCCCAGCACCGAGACTGAGGCCGGTCGTAAAATCCTGGCACAAAACCCCGATTCACCGGGAAGTCTTGGTATTGCGATCAGCGAAGCCGTTGAAATGGCGGTCCAGGATGATAAAGCCAAATATTCGCTGGGCAGCGTGTTGAACCACGTGATGCTGCACCAGACCGTAAACGGCCTGGAGTGTCAGAAACAGATGAAAATTGCCGGTGATTATCCCGACATCATTATCGGATGCGCCGGTGGTGGCAGCAATTTCGCCGGACTGTGTTTTCCCTATGTCAGAGACAAGGTCAACGGAAAGGATATCGACATTATCGGGGTTGAGCCGACTGCCTGCCCCACCATGACCCGCGGGCCATTTGCCTACGACTTCGGCGACAACAACCAGATGACCCCGCTCCTTCCCATGCACACTCTGGGGCACACCTTTGTCCCCGAAGGGATTCATGCCGGTGGGCTCAGATACCATGGTATGGCGCCTCTCATCAGCCAGCTGATCCTGGACAACATTATCCGCCCCGTGGCCATTCCACAGCTTGAAACCTTTGAGGCCGGCATCACATTCGCCAGGACGGAAGGATTCATCAGTGCGCCGGAAACCACTCACGCCATTGCTGAGGTAATCCGACAAGCCATTCAGGCAAAAGAGGAAGGCAAAGAAAAGGTGATCCTCTTCAACTGGAGTGGCCACGGTTTGGTGGACATGGCCGCCTACGATGCTTACTTGAGCGGGAAACTTGCCGATCATGAGCTGGCCCAGGAAGAAATTCAACGGGCTCTTGATGACATCGAACCGCTTCCCAAACCCAAACAGTATACAGGCTGATCTTTGCTAAACTCATAATTTCTGCCGGAGGCCACTGCGCCTCCGGCAATATTTATATTTCTGCCCATGAAACAAAAACACACACCCCCCGGAGACGAATTTCAGATCCGCTGCCCCAGATTGGGACATCAAATCTCTTTCTCTTACTGCCGCATAGAAAACAACGGCCAGCCCTGCTTTAAAACATTTGACTGCTGGTACCAACACTTTCAGGTGGAAGACTTTCTTAAAAAAGAACTGTCTGAAGAAGAGTTTAATAAGATTTCCAGAAAGCAGGTTAAACCCAAAGTACTTTCTCTGTTGGAAATGATCGAGCAGGCCAAGAAATCAAAGCAAAAATAGGATTGTCAGCGGTTCATCCGGGGAATAGGCTTTCGCCCGTTGCGATTTTTAACAATTTTATCTGAGAACCAACGTACGGCAGCTATCTCGCTGAGATTAAATTTGAACCAGCCCCAGCAGACAGAATTCCACAGCAACGATGATCGTCTCTGCCTGTATAGACTTAACTCAAATGATAGAGGGCGGCTGCGGTGGTTTGAATTTATTTGTTAAAGATCGCAACGGGCGAAAGCCTATTCCCCGGATGAAAGAAAATTAATAAACTCCTCAATCCCTCAAATATTTATTTCTGTCCGCCATAAAATCCCTGTAGATCCTGTAATGTTCCGTCTTCTCATAATCGATTGACTTTACAGGTATTTTATCGAAGCTGTAAATGGTCGCCTCCGGGCATGCCATCAGAATAGGTGAATGAGTTGCAATGACAAACTGGGCATGTCCTGCCTCGCTGTTATCCTTGAGTACCTGAAGCAATTCAAGCTGGCTCCTTGGTGAAAGTGCTGTTTCCGGTTCATCCAGAAAATATAGCCCCCTGAACCTGTATCTTGCTTTGAAAAACGACATGAGGGATTGCCCATGGGACTGTGTCATCAGTGATTTCCCACCAAAGTATTCCAAAATTCCCGGGTCGGAAGCCGCCCATTCATCCAGGCACTGGGCAAAGTTTTTAGATATTTCTGAATCAAAATAAGATCCGGGCACTGTACCGTCACGCCAGCTGACTGAAATGAATTTAAAAAGCATTCCTTCATATGGATTCGACTCAAACCGGGTCCTCTCTATGCCTTCCCATATGTGAATACGGCATTTTTGTGCCAGCGCCTGTAAAAGGCTTGATTTTCCGGTACCATTTTCCCCGGTAAAAAACGTGACAGGTGTGATAAAATCCAGTTGACATTCTTGCTGAAATATATCCAGGTTAAAGGGATAGTATTCACGGGTCGGACATTTCTCCACAGACAGTGCAATGCTTTTAAGATGTATCATAGGGCCTTGTGTATTTTTAATTTTTCACAGTGGTCGGTTCACGGTTCTCCGTATTCAGGTACTGACACCACAAGCAGAGGCAACATTAGTTAAAATGACTCATGGTGTCAAGTGTCAAAACCAGCGAAGTTTTGCCCATCACAGCTCCTTGCGAATAAAAGGTCTGCAGCGGCTGGAAAATTCAACCAGTTGATTCAGTTTTTTTCTGGCAGTTCCGGAGTCAATAATGCTGGCTGCCCGCAGAATACCGTCTTCTAAAATGCTGTCAACACCTGCTGCGACAAACGCAGCCGCCGCATTGAGCACCACCACATCCCTTCTTGGACCTGTTTCGCCATCAAGAACATCATTTATGATCTGTGCATTTTTTCGTGCATCTCCGCCTTTAATTGATTCACGATCCGCTCTCTTCATCCCGTAATTTTCAGGTTCTATAATAAATGATTCCACCTCGCCATTTTTCAAGCGAGAGACAAAAGTCGGGCCGCATATACTTATTTCATCGATGGTTCCCTCACCGTAAACGACAAAAGCCTCTCTGGCGCCCAGGTTCAGCAAAACTTGAGCCATTTTTTCCGTCAAGGATGATTCATATACACCCAGCACATGAGCAGAAGCACCGGTGGGATTTGCCAGCGGTCCGATCAGATTAAAAATGGTACGAATTCCCATTTCTTCTCTAAGGTGTGCCACATTTCGCATCGCCCCTTGGGAAAGCGGTGTAAAAAGAAAACCGATACCCACTTCACTGACACATCTTTCAACATCGGAAACAGGAATATCCAAATTCACCCCCAGGTTTGCCAGCACATCTGCAGCGCCGAAATACATGGAAGCCGCCCGATTTCCATGCCGGGCGACTTTTATTCCTGCCCCGGCAACCACAAATATAGTGGCAGTAGAAATATTAAATGTGCTTGTACCCTCTTGATCTGTATCGGTTGTATTCAGTAAGGTTTCTCCTTCAACGTTGATATCATCCCGATCCAGATTTAACAGATGGTTGCCCAGTTTCAGTTTCAACGCCCTTGATCTCAATGCCTTGGCAGCCCCTGTTATTTCTTCAACGGTTTCTCTTTTCATTCTCAAAGCGGTGACAAACGATCCTATCTGAGATGACGAAACCTTACCGTCAAACACCTCTGCCATTGCCTGTTCCATATCAGCTTCGGATAAATTGTCTCCCCCAATTACCTTTGTTATCAAGTCTTTAATCATTCTGCCCTCCTTTTGTTATTTTCCAAACTTTCATTTTCTAACCGGATTCACCTCCATAAAAAAAGCCGTGGATTTTTGGTTTCCACGGCCTTTTGTAATAATTTGAAAAGAAAAAACCGCGGAACCTCAATAAAAGCGGCCCACGGTTTTTTTAATCCATCATACCTTTTTTTATATTTAAACGGGTGGGCACACCTTTAACACCATGCTGCGCCAACACCAGTTACAATGAAATTTGATGTTTCTTTTTTCTATAAAATTAAACATAGCTTTTCTTAAACCTTACTATAAGCTAAATGTCAACCCATAATCACAAGTTGCACACCTTGAATGCTTTTTGGTTTTAAAAAACGCTCTTTTCAAAAAATAACTCAAGTTTCGCACCCTTGATTTCCGTCATTGTCAGACGGAAAGGGGTAAAAATAATATTTTTAAAGCGAAATCATTTTCTGTTATTTTGCAGCCGGCACCCAGTGGTTTATACCATATGATCAGGCGCAAACAAGATATCACTTATTGGATTGAATAAGGGATTAAGCGTCAATTTTATATTTATGGATGGGCGCCGTCCTTAAAATCACCGGTATTATATTTCACTTTTAAAATTTATTTTTGCCCCTTACCGTCCATTGCTTTAGATAATATTGAGGGTGCGAAACTTGAGTAATAAATTAATCCTATTTTTCCAATTCTTCCTTAACCGCAAGACCCATTTTCCCCAGGGTATACGGCTTCTTGATGTATTTTCCAGCACCCAATTTTTGAGCCTCTTTGACCCGATGTGTTTCAGAAAATCCACTGGCGATGATTGCCCTCTGGTCAGGATGTAACTTAATGATTCTTTTATACGTCTCAAGTCCGTCAATCCCCGGATCCATAATCATATCTAAAACCAATAAATCTGCCGCATTCTTCATCATGTAATCAAGGGCTTCCTCACCGCTTGATACAGTCACCACTGAATAATGCAATTTGTTCAACAAGGTAGATGCAAGTTTTCTTTGCTCTTTGATATCATCCACCACCAATATTGACTCTCCCTTACCGAGATAATCTTCAATGGAAATATCGGATTTATCTGACACGACCTCTTCCCTGGTTACCGGGAAGTAGAGTGTAAATGTGGTTCCTTTCCCTGTAGTGCTTTCAACATTAATATAGCCTTTATGATCCTTCACCGTTCCCCACACCACAGCCATTCCCAATCCGGTTCCGCTCTTTCCCATGACCTTTTTGGTATAGAAGGGTTCAAATATCTTTTCCATATCCTCTTTGGAGATACCTGTTCCGATATCAACGATCTTCAGGGTCACATAATCCCCCTCCTCCACATGGTCACACCCCTTGATGGGTCTATCAATATATTGGTTCTCAGTCGATATAAAAATCTTTCCGCCATTCGACATTGCCTCAGCTGCATTCGAAAGCAGATTCATGACAGTTTTGGACAGATGGGTGGTAGAACCCTTGATATTTAGAAGATCTTTTTCAAAATGGGTCTCCACCATTACGTTAGAGTGAAATGTTGTTAGTTTTTGGAATTCAGCGCTTGTCAATTGATTCGCAACAATATCATTCAAATTCACCACTTCTTCGACAGAAACCCCTCTTCGTGCGAGGGTGAGCAAATCCTGTACGATAATGGCAGCTCTTTCTCCAGAGCTTTGTATGGTTAAGATGGATTCCCTCAAAGGGCTGTCTTCAGGCAGGTCCATTAAGATTAGCTCGGGGTAACTGACAATGCCTGACAGGATATTGTTAAGGTCATGCGCCACCCCCCCTGCCAATGTACCAATGGCTTCCATTTTTTGCGCACGCTGGAGTTCGGCTTCAAGTTTTTTCTTCTCGCTGAGGTCCACAAAACTCTCCAGAAAATATTCCTTACCGCCCAATATGATAGGAACAACCGTCTTTAAGATAGGAATTTTTTCACCATCTGCCTTAAGCAGTATATGCTCTGAGTTATCCACCTTTTGCCCTAAATCGGCGATCGGACATTTTCCCTTTTCCGCAGGGCAGATATGCTTATGACACACGTGACCGATAATATGCTCTTTAAGATCTCCTATCATTTGGGTGGCAGCGGTATTCACCTCAACAATCTTTTTTGTTTCAGCATCGATGGTAATAATTCCTGTTTGTACCGAATCCATTATGGTCTTTTGGCGCTCATCGCTCTTTTTTAAAGCCGCGATCAGCTTGTTGACTTCATCATTCTTTTTGTTGAGGTTTTCTATCATGGAGTTAAAAGAGAGAACCAGCTGTCCGATTTCATCTTTTCGACCGATATCCACCTTACTAAACTTGCCTTCAGCAACCCCCTCGGTTGCCTGTATAATTCTTTTAAGGGGTAAATTGACAAAAATATTGAAGACGATAAACAGTGTGAAAAGCACCAGAATCAGCACCCCAAAGGTACCCAAATACACAATTTTTTTGGCCAAAAAAATGGGTGCCATATAATCTTCTTCGGAAATACAGCTTACCACATGCCAATTCCAGAAAGGAAAGTACTGGTAGTGCATCCTCACCAAAGTATTCCTGAATTTTTGTGTGGTAATCTCGCTTTTACCCTTGGAAAACTTTGGAGGTACCAGGGTTTCGTTTTTTATATCCAAAGATGAACCCAGCACCGTCAGGTTGTCTTCGATAATAAACATATTAATTTTATGTAATTGTTTGCTGATTTCCTTTATTTCTTTGATCGCCTCATTCTTTAAAGCAACGATCATTTCCCTGTCATCTTCCAACCTGAGATCCATCAGATAGTTAAGGTGGTTTTCACAAACTGTGAGCCCAATATTCGAGGCCAATTTAAGCTCCGCATCCGTCCTGTTTTGTATGAAAGCAACTAGAGGAGGGGTAAGGTAGGAAGCGCATATGATAGACAAGAGAAGACCGGCTCCCAGTACAGGAAGCAAAATTGATAAGAGAATCCTGTTTTTAAGAAACTGCAGTCCGTCTTTTCTCATGGGGTTCCTCTTTCCATGAATTAAAACCGGGGTGATGCGGTCTGCATCTTTCTGGGGTATACAATCTCTTTTTTACCATCTTGCCATTGAATGATGATCGGATTATGTCCGATCTGTTTGCCTTTATGATCCACCTTGAAGCGACCGATAACCGTAATTGTATCTAGTGACAGAATAAAATCTCTTATCCTGTCATGATTCAACGACCGGCTATGGTTGATCGCCTTTTCCAGAATCTGGCAGCTGGCATATGCTGATCCGGCATGGTATGAAGGAAGTTTCCGGGAAAATGCCGTAAAGTCACTGATAAACTTTTCGGTTCCCGGGAAAGGAATTCGTTCATCCGGTTCCCACTGGGAAGGTCCAAACACTCCTTCGGACATATCCCCCGCTCGGTGGTAAAAATCAGGGAGGGCCGGTGCAATGGTAAAACCCAGTACTTTTGGTCGGTATTTTGCCTCCTTCATCAAGCGAAGCAGTTCGAAGCAATCAGCGGGATAAGCACACAAAATGATTCCGTCTGGACCCATATCTTTGACCTCTTTTAAGAGTCCCGGAAGTTCTGCCTTTCCTGATTCATAACTCTTTTTATAACAAACCTTTAGGCCAAAGCGCTTGGCCCAGTCTTGGGCACCTTTTGCGGCATAAACATTGAAAGACGTTTTTTCATAAAGAATGGCCGCAGATTCTAAACCGTTGCGGGCCATAAGGTCCATCAGTCCAATGAAATAACGTCCGGCCGGTGAATAAACACCAAAAATGTATTTGTACTGGCGTTCCCATATAATTTCGCCCGATGCACCGGAGGCCAGCATGACAAATTGATGGCGCTCACTGACCTCAGAAGCCACCAGGGTTAATGATGTGGAATAAGGAGAAAATACCAGATCCACCTTGTCCTCAGTAATCAGTTTTTCATAATAATGGCGCACAAGCTCCTTCTTGCTTTTGTCATCGTACAAAATCAGCTTGACCGGTCGTCCCAGGAGCCCGCCCCGCTGGTTGATCTCCTTTTCCCAGAGCCTTATCCCATTTCGAATCATAAAAGAAGCTTCTTTATACTTCCCTTCTAAAGATACTGTTGCTCCAATGAGCACCGGCTTATTTTCCGCGCTAAGAACAGCAAAAGACATGAAATGGATCCATATGAATAAAGAAATAAACACACCCTTGATAAATATACGCCACATGTAGCATCCTCCTTTGGAAAAATCTCCCAGTTCTGCAAGGTGGAATATACAAAACCATCACTATTACTATCGACAGATAGTAAAAAAACTTTAGAAATATAGCAACTATATTGATTTATTTCTGGTTTAAGATCAGGGGGAAAGAAGTACCTGTTCTCCGAATCGATCTGACAGGACTTTTGAAAGGGTGTCTGCAGCGGCTTGATCCTCAAACTCGACCATGAGTTCACCGTTGTCTCCGACAACGGGCTTTCCGTGTGTTTCAACAATCTCTAAAACTTCGGTGGGTTCAACCGTCCACCAGCCACGCGTTCTTAAAAGCAGTTCTTTTCCTTTAAAACGCCTTGGCGTTACCAGGTCGATATCTCTGAACCATGAATCCCAGCCGATTTGTGCCGGTGCTTTTAAGACCGGGCTCACCGGATCGTGGTAGATACGGCAGCGTCCAAACAGTCTTAGTCGGATCATGACAGCGCCTCAGTGATTATTTTTTCCAGCGCCTTGTTATTTGGCAGAACATGATCCGGCACATCAATGCCGACCGGCCTGAGTGCCTGCGCCAGGCAGAAAGCATACAACATCGCAGAGGCTTGTACATCCAGTGTCATGCCCTTTGAGGCAGCAAGCGGAAAAGACTTTCCAAACAGTTCCAGTGCTGTTTTACGGATATTTCGCAGTCTTTGGTCAAAGTGAGTTATTTTCAATTTTTCCAGCATATCCCACTGGCATTTTTCCATGGCTGAAAATATTTTTCGCATCCTTTGAACGGATGGGTCGTGGCCAAAATCGTCGCTTTGAATTACCATAGTGTTTTTTCTTTTGTCGTTAAAAATTTAAGCTGGAAAAATCAGCTCCTTCAATTACTTAATTGCCAGGCATTGAGGCACGCAATTTCGTAACCTGAGGAGCGGACTGATGTCCTTGATAAGCGGCTCTTTGGTTTTTAAAGATTGGCCTTCGGCTTTGTGTTTTTGCCTCGAGCGAAGCGCTCCTCAAACGTTGTGTTCTTCAAGCGAAGCGATCGGTTTTACCGGCTTTTCAGCGTTATGCGTTTAATTCTTCCAAAAGCTCGGTTGATGTGCTGATTTTCAATAACGGGTAAAGCGGATTTCGTCGGTAAATATCCAATGTCTGGTCATGAAGGCTTTGGGTGAAAGCAGTCGAACAGTCTTCAACAATGACTGCCTTGAAATCATGACAGATGGCGTCCATGACCGTGGTCAGGACACAGTAGTTTGTCGCTATTCCACCAACCGCACAAAGGGTAATTCCCCTTTCACGCAGCCAGTCTTCAAGTCCTGTTTTAAAAAATGCGGAAAACCTCGGTTTGGGAAGCCACAGATCTCCATCTTTGCGATCAAGTTCGTCAATCACTTCCGCTCCCTTTGTTCCAGCCAGGGAGTGGGGCGTCATTTTGCTTTTAAATATGAAATCCTGTTTATTAAAGGCATCGGTGGAAAAAACCACCGGCCACCCCCTGCTTCTAAAAGAACTGGTTAGACCGTTAATGGGATCAACAATCTGCCGGGCAAGGGGTGTAATGGGCAAATTCCGTTCATCGATAAAGTTATCTTTGACCATATCGATGATCAAGAGAGCCGGCTTTTCATGATGCATTATTTCGAATGAATCCTTGTTTCATCTGCTTAGAAATTGTTTCAAAACCCATTTTGAGTATCTTTTTTGCCGGCTTTTGCTGCAAATTCTTAGTGAAGCAGAGCGTAAAAATGAAAGCTGTCTGAGTCCCGAGCGAAGCGAGGTCGAGTTCTTTCATTTTAGCAAAGCGAACTTAGAATTTGCCGAAAGCGGCAAACAAATCGAAAAAGGGTTTTTAAACAGCTTCTAAGCACGATACTGCTTAATCAGTTGCCTTCTTCCTGGTATATATCGTTTTATATTTATCCGGCATTGCTTTCATACACGCGATGCAGCCGGACTCTTCATCAGGATTAAACGGTTCAAGGTGAACCTCAAAATCCATTTCCTCATACATTTCAACCACATCTGATAGACGCGGCTCATCATGTGTGGTCTGTTTTTCCCATCCCTGACTAATGAGCTTTTCTTCCCGGGTCAATTTTATTTGCCTTTGAATTCAGGTCGCTTTCTGCCGGCGGAAGAAAGTCCCTCAAGTGCGTCGGCGGTGGAAAATATTTCGCTCAATCTTCCAAGTTCGATTTTCACGGCTTCAGCCATTGTTTTCCCCATCTGCTGGTCGATGATTTCATTTGCAAGTTTCAGCGCAAGGGGCGCCTTGTAACCGACAATCTTGGCTGTTCTGGCACCAAGTTCTTCCGGTACACCTCCCGGGGATTTTCCTGAAAGCAGCTTCTCAACGTTTTCTTTGTTGCATAACTGTGTCATCACTTGAAATTTTTCAGGAATTTCACGCTCAGCATACTTGTCTATCTTCCCTGCGGAAACGAGTTCTTTGATTGCCGATTCAACTTCGGCGGGTTCGACTAATTTGCTAACCACACCCAAATCAAAGGCATCTTTAGCCCCAACGGGGGCTCCGGTGAATGTATAGTATTTAGCCAGTTCAGGCCCTGTGTGTCGGGTAAAACGCAGCATGCCTCCTAAGCCCGGATATATGCCGATTCCGGTTTCGGGAAATGCCATGGATCCTGCAGGGGTGGCAACGATGGCCTGACAGGATAGGGCCAGCTCGCTTCCACCACCAAGGGAAAGTCCGTCTAAAAGTGCGATGGTCAGCTTTTGGGAGTTTTCAATCCTGAGGAAAAGTTCATGCCCTTTTCTGGTAAATTCAACGATGTCAGAAACTTTATCGGCCTTTATGTTTTTAACAAAATAACGGATGTCCGCCCCTGCAACAAATGCCTTTCCTGCACCCTCAAAAACAATGGCATCTACCGCCGGATTTTTCTCCGCTTCGGAAAAACGCGCCTCAAGCTGGGAAACGACCGCCTCGTTTAAAGCATTCATTGCCTCTGGACGGTTTAAGGTGATATATGCGATGTTGTCTTTTATATTGAGATCGACAAAGTTAAAGGCAAACGCCTGCCCCAGCTTCTTTTGTTTTACCAGGATTTGCGGCATGTTAAAATCTGGATAAATTTTGCTAATGGCTTCCACATTTTCATAGGTTTTGTCAATGCCGATCCTGTTCATCAGTTCGAATGGGCCGAAAATCCATCGCAATCCGATTTTTGCCCCACGGTCTGTATCTTCTATGGAGGCAACACCTTCATCCACCAGGGCTGCCGCTACGCCAAGACACACACCGTTGAACCGGTCCACAGCCGTCTGGATCCTGGATTCGTCCACTTCGCCTTCGATATCCCAGTTTTCTCCTTTTTCCATCTGTTTTTTAAGGATTTCACATGGGGCATAAAAAGGGCCAAGCTCATCACCAAGGGTGGTTGCGGTATGCACTGCGATTGGGATACCGGTGACATTCATAAGCAAAAAGGGACCCATGTCTATCTTAAAGGCACGCTTGGCGGCTTCTTCGATAGTGGGGATACCAGCCACACCTTCTTCAAGCATACGGGCCGCTTCATTTAAAAATGGTACAAAAAAGCGATTGACCGCAAATCCCGGTGCGTCTTTTACAAGAATGGAAGTTTTGCCGTGAAGCTTTGCTGCAAGAAGTGATTTCTCAATGGTTTCATCGCTTGTGGTTTGGTGAGGGATGACTTCAAGGAGGCGATTTTTGGCCGGATGAAAGAAATAGTGGAGCCCGATAAAACGATCCGGACGGGAGGTCAGCTCGGCAAAGTCACGCACAAAAAAACTTGAAGTGTTGGTGGCAAGGATCGTCTTGTCCGAGCAAATTTCATCGAGCTTTTTAAAAAGATCGGATTTTACCTTTTTATCTTCAAACACCGCTTCGATCACAAGATCTGCATCGGCAACTTCCTTAAAGTCGATTGTTCCTTTGATTCGAGAGAGTGTGTCTTCAACCTGTTGAGGCTTAAAAATCTTCCGTTCCACCCCTTCCTCGAGCAGGCCTTTAATAATTCCTAGACCGCGCTGAACAAACTCGTCCTTCATGTCTACCATTACCACATTTATGCCTTCCTGAGCTATTTTTTGAGCAATACCGCTTCCCATATTGCCCGCACCTATGACGCCTATTTTGTTAATTTGAGCCATGTGGCCTCCTCTTTTATGTGACTTGTTCCATGTTGCGTGTTACGAGTTTGGAGTTGTGGGTAATGAGTTGAAAATCTATTTGAATATTTTCTGGGCAACCCGAAACGCGTGGACCGTAACGATTTATAAGATACAAAAATAAGTTGTTGCAAAACAAAGCTGATAAGTTAGCTTGTAGGGCTGTTCAACTGTATTATTTGTTTTTCCAGTCAGGCCTGCGTTTTTCTTCAAAACTCATTATACCCTCAAGCGTATCTTCGGTTTTCATCAGAGTATTGAGGAAAAGGTCACTTACCTGCTGCACTGATACTTTAAAGTCCAATCCAAGATTTTCCCTGACTGCAAGTTTGTTCAGGCGGAGAATAAGCGGACTGTTGGTTTTTATTTCGCCAATCAGTTTTTCAAGGTCTTCGGTGAATTGGTCATCATCGACCACCTGGGTAACAAAACCGATGGCGCGGGCTTCATCCGCAGAATAAATCCTTCCTGTGGTACAGACTTCAATGGCCTTTGCCGGGCCCACAAGTTGGGGCAGTCGTATAGCCGCATAAGGGGGAAGGAAACCAATTTTAACTTCCGGCTGCCCGAACTTGGCACTTTTACCGGCAAGAACCATATCACACGCAATGGCATACTCCATTCCCCCGCCAAGGCAGGCGCCATGAACCGCGGCAATGGTCGGTACTTCAATTGCATGGATCAGTTCAAAAGAGCGGTTAAATGTGGCTATCATGTCATGCACCATGTCCGGTTTATGATCACCAACTTCCACACCTGCACACCAGCTTCTTCCCTCGCCAAGAAAAACAACACATTTAAGATCATTGTCATTGGCAAGCTCTTTTAGCATGGCGTTGAACTCATTCATCATTTCAATATTAAATACATTGTGCTTCGGTCTGGCAAAAGTGATTCGCGCAACACCATCAGCGATTTCGACCTTTAAATATTTAGATTCAGACATAATCAATTTCCTTTGAATAAATTATTCCGTAATTTATTGGTTCATGGCTGATAGCTGACAGTCAATCGCCTGTCCGCCGCAGGCGGATTACTATAAGCTATGAGCTAAGAGCTCTTTGCTTTCTGCCTTTCTTTTTAAGCCTTTTGAAAAACATAATTCAACTGCTCATTGGATGTCTTATTCACCACCGTTTTCATTTCCATACCGATTTCGATTTCACTTTCAGCCACTTCTTTAGCAATTCTCCCGAATACTTTATACTTTCCGTAATCCAGCAGTGCAATGTTATAGGGCACGTCATCTTGAAAACCGACCGGTGCAAATTTCAGTTCACTGTAAGTTAATAGTTTTCCTGTTCCTGAAACTTCAAACCATTCCACGTTGCTTGCCAGACACTGATAACAATCTGACCTGGGCGGAAAGAAAACAAGACCGCAGTCCTTGCACCGGGTACCCATAACCTTGCCGCCCTCCAGAAAGTCAATAAAATCATTTGTTTTCGTGATGGAGGTAAAACTTACCGTGCCAAATTTCTTAAACCGATCGTCCACCTCTTTTTTTTTCCCCATTTTCTACCTCCCTAATATGGAAACATTTCCGTAAAGACCCACACCGCCAATATTATGAACCAGTCCGATTTCCGGGTTTTTGACCTGGATATCTCCGGCTTCGTCTCTAAGTTGTAGCACAATGGTTCTGATCTGTGAACCGCCTGTAGCGCCTATGGGATGCCCCTTGGATAAAAGCCCACCATCGACATTCACCGGTATGCTGCCTTCTTTGTATGTTTCTTTACCCTTAATCAGTTCTTTTCCTTCTCCTGGTTTGGCAAACCCAAGATTTTCATAGGCCATCATTTCCGCAATGGTAAAACAATCGTGTACCTCTGCCACGTCAACATCTTTTGGCGAAATCCCTGCCATTTTGTAAGCCTGATCTGCTGCATGCTGAGCGGCAGAAAGACCGGTAAACAAATCCCTTCCCGCTAAATTTACACTGGTGGTCGCCGCACCTAAACCCAGTATCCAGACCGGTTTTTTACAAAGGGCTTTGGCTTTTTCTTCGCTTGCGACGATGACGCATGAACTTCCGTCTGCATTTGCGCAGCAGTCTCCTACCCGAAGCGGACTGGCCACAGGTCCGGCCATCCTGTTTTCAGGATCTGAAAACATTTCAAAGGTTACCGGCTTGCGGTAAACGGCCTTTTCATTAAGCTGGCCGTAAGTGGCTGCTTTTACCCTTATACGAGCCAGATCATCCAGCGTTGTCCCGTATTTTTCCATGTGCGCCTTTGCATACATGGCATAATAGGCAGGCATCATCGTCCCAAACGGGCTTTCCCACTGGATATCAGCGCCACGCCCCATCCGCTCCTGAGATTCAGACGATGATATTTCCGACATTTTCTGAAACCCGATCACCGCCACCACATCATGAAGGCCTGATTTGACAAGGGAATAAGCAAGCTTTAAACCCATACTACTTGATGAACACAGGCTTTCCACATAAAAAGTGGGCTGGGGGTTAAGTCCCAAGTATTCAGCAAAAACTCCCGCAGGTGACCGCTGTTTGTCATACTCAGGAGCGCTGCAGATAACAGATGCATCTATATTCTCTGTTTTTATCTGTGCATCCTTCATTGATTCTTTAAATCCCTCAAAGGCCAGCTCCCTGATTGACCCCGGATAACTCCGGACAAAGCTGCTTTGACCCACACCTATGATTGCTACTTTTCCCATAGATCACCTCTTTTTGTTAACTCAAGTCTTGCACCCTGGACTTCCGTGACTATCAAGACGGTAATGGCTAAAAATAATATTTTTAGTTATTACCGTCTAACGTTTTTGATAAATGAAAGAGTGTGAAACTTGAGTTATAAAATTAAATTTCATAGCTGATTGCTAACAGCAAAAACAAGAAACACTTCTTGCTCTTAATTGATTAAATATATTGTCCTCCATCAACCTTGATCACTTCACCGGTAACATGTTTGGCCTTATCCGATGCCAGGAAAACGACTACATTTGCAAGATCCTCCGGTTGGCCGACACGCTTTAACACGATTTCGTTCATCGCCATATCGATGATTTTGTCACGGGAGTCTGATTCTTTCAGCATGGTGGTCTCAATCAGTCCCGGTGCCACCGCATTGACGTTTACGTTGAATGCGCCCAGCTCTTTTGCTACGGCCTTGGTAAAACCAATGATTCCGGCCTTGGAAGCGGAGTAGTTGGATTGCCCGAATTTACCTCGCAGGCCGTTTATGGATGTAATGTTGATAATTTTCCCGTATTTCCGATTTTTGAAAATCGGGGCGACCTGGCGGGTAAAATTAAAATAGCCTTTTAGGTTGACCTCGATCACGCGGTCCCACTGTTCTTCTGACATTTTCCAGGATACGCCGTCCCAGTTCATTCCCGCGTTGTTTACCAGGATGTCAATTCCGCCAAACTCGTCGATGGCTGTTTTAACAACGCTTTCGGCTTCAGAAAATGAGGAAATGTCGCATTTGACTGCAAGGGCTTTTCTGCCCATTTGGCGTATTTCCTCGGCATATTTTTTAGCCTCGGTATCGTGCTTACGATAGGTCAGGCATACATTTGCGCCTTCGCGGGCAAGTTCTAAAGAAGCAGCGGCCCCAATCCCTTGTGAGCCTCCGGTGACCAACGCATTTTTACCTTCTAAAAGCATTTTTTTCTCCTTGTTTTATCTCTATTTGCCGGTTTTGTTAAAGTTAAATTGAAGCTACATTACAGCTACTTTTTAACTTAGTCAAGAAAAATAGTATTTGACGATTTTAAAGAATTCATTTCTTCGGTTTCTTCTTCAAAACCATCCCATATTATAGCTATGCATTGATGTCTGACGGTCAGACGAAAAAAGCAAAGAAGGTTTTAACGCAGCGCATCGAAGGAAACCCGCAAGATAAAATTACAATAAACAGATTGAAAGTAATACAACATAACGGTTTTTACTTTTTTTTCATTCCATAGCAGTATTGATTGCAAATATCAGCATTGGAACAATATTGGCACATGGTTCCAACTTTATGATCAGGATACTCATGACCCATCCCTATTATGGATGTTACTGATTTAAAAGGCTTTAAAACAGAAGCCTCATTGATTTGAACACCTATTAAACCTGGGTCAAGTATTTTTGTTATCTGTTTTTGACCCAAAAGAGACCAGCCTTTTAAAGAACCAGGACTTAAAATGCCACCCACGCCCCATGATCTTTGCGCGGCTTCTTTCTCTACAATTTTATTTATAATATCTCCTGTTTTCCCAAGCATTAAAACACCGATAGAATCAAGAAGATAAGATTGTAAATAATTACCGGCCTTGTTATTTTTATCACTTTCTTTATCAATGGCTCCACCAATTGTATACAGAAATACAAAAATCATTTGTGCAGGTTTTAGAAGATTGACATTTGAACCTATATTTAAAACATATTCTTCCTTGGAGTTGCTCCCTTTAACCTGTAAATTTGTATGATTTATTTCTTCCACCTGCATTAACTTGTAGACAATTGCCGGGGTGCAAAGTTTACATGCTTTACTAAAAGCTTTTATCGCCTCTTTTTTTACCGCATAAGTTATGTTGGTATCCTTTTTAAGAAAATTTAATAGTTCGTCAATGGAAAAATCAATTTTTATGTTATCTAAAACAGGCATGAAGAATTTTGTTCATGGAGTTATGGGGTCATGTTATCATCTTTTTCAAAATTGAAAAGTATATCATTTTCCAAATAAAGCTGTTCCAGTTTTTCCTGATGTTGTTTCAGCTTATCTCCTCTTTTTTTGGCAAGTGCATGTACAATATAATTTATAAGAAATGTCAAAGATGTAAGATCTCCTAAAAATGGTATTTGACTGGTAGATGCTATAAGGCTGTGGTTGCAAAACTGCATTAAAGGGCATGATCTGCTGTCAGTTAAAAGTATCAGCTTATACCCCAGCCTTCGTACAATTTTACCGGTTTTAATAAGCTCGTTAGGATATCTTGAGGTTGCAATAGTTACAACTACAGCTTTAGGATGTGCAATTGAAAGCCAGTCAAGTGATGTCCTGTCACTCCCCTTAAGAATATTTATATTATTCCTGATTTTTGTCATTGTCCATCCCATATAATAAGCAGGGGCATATGACAGCCGTGAGCCAATAATATAAACAGCACCGGAACTGTCAAGCAAAGAGACAATTTTTTCAAGTTCATCCATATCAATGTTGCACAGGCTTTCAAGGTTGTTGATTTCCCGCATTATAGATTTTTTAAAATCCCTGGGTCCTTTATATCCATCCAATTCTGAAAGCTTACTTCTTTCAGTCAGGGTCAGCTCTGTGTCAATATGACTTTTTAAACCTTTGAGAAACTGGCTGTAACTTTTATACCCAATTTTGCGAACAAACCTTACTACAGTTGCTTCGCTGGCATTGACCTGTTTTCCAAGTTTTCTTGTGGTCATAAATACAGCATCCCCGGGATTTGCAAGAATAAACTTCGCAAGCTGTTTTCCCTTGGATGTAAGTATTGCTTCTCTTATTTTATGCTTTAAGCTTTTTGCTGATTTGTTCATATGATACCACCAACCAATTAATATTTATGGAAAACTGAGGTTTTTAATAAAACTATCCATAAATTCAGGTGAGTTTGCTAGTTCCAGATGTTCCATGGTTTTTAGATTTTTTTCAAGAAAGTAGCGTTGATTAACGTCTGTTAAAAGGGTTATGCTCCCGTCTATAGACGCATTTCCAATAAAAACCAGTTTTTCTGCTGTGTGTTCAGGGATAATACCTATTCTTTCCATATTATAAGGATTTAAATATTTCCCAAAGCCTCCTGCAAGATATAGTTTATCAATCTTGTCAGGGCTTATATTCCCCTTTTTAAGAATAATATCAATGCCGCTTCTGATTGCTCCTTTTGCCATCTGAATCTGGCGGATATCTTTCTGGGTAAGATAAATACCCTTTCCATATAAAAAAGATTTTTTATTATTAACCTGTACAACCCGAGCCTTATTCTCTTGCTTTGGGGAATCAGTATCTTTATTTAACAATAATTTTCCTGATGAATCAAGAGCACCTGTCTTTAAAAGTGCTGCAATAAAGTCAACAATGCCGCTTCCACATACGCCCCTGATTTCACTATTCCCAATTGTCTGAAATTTAAAATGTGAATTTACTATTTCAACATGCTCGATTGCTCCATATTCCGCTCTCATGCCTGAAGATATACTCATACCTTCAAAAGCAGGGCCTGTTGCAGTTGCTGTAGTATAACGTCTACCGCGGGCATTGAGACATATTTCACCATTAGTCCCAAGGTCAATATAAATAATGACTTTATCGTCATTAAAAAAATCAGAACAGGAAAGCAAACCTGCACTGATGTCGGAACCGACATATGCATGAATCACAGGTGGAAGATAGACTCGTGCGGAGTTATTTACTTTAAGGCCAAAATCTTTAGCTGGATATGATTTCCCTCCAATAATATCAAATTTAAAAGGCACTACTCCCAACGGAGAGGGATCAATTCCTGCTGCCAGTTGAAGCATGGTTGTATTGCCTCCAATGGTGACATCAATTACTTCATTTTTTTTGAATTTTAATGTTCTGCATGTTGTATCAAGAAGCCTGTTAAGTTCATTTTGAACCAGCTTTGTCATCTCTTTAAGCCCGGCCGGAGTTGAGGCATGCTGGATCCTGGTGATAACATCATGCCCGAGGGCAGTCTGAGGATTTAGACTTGAATCTGATGCAAGTATCTTTCCGGTTTTCAAAGAGACAAGAGAGACTGCAATGGTTGTTGTACCAATATCAATAGCAAATCCTGTGGGCTCATACTCAGACTCCCAGGAAAAAGGTTTTGATGTATCAGCTTCCCTGTCATATTTTAGTTTGAAATCGCCATTCCGTGAAATTATTTCAATGGCCGGGTCAAGTATATCCCGAAAAATTTTTTGCGCTTCAAGAATTTTACCTTTTGGAGCAGTATCCTGTTGATAAGAAAAATTCTCTCCAAGTTTTACAGATATATCCTGTTCAGGGACAAGCTGACATGCCAGCCTTAATCCCTGGGCAGCTTCTTCTTTGGTAATATCTTTATGTGGAGTGAAAGGAACTTTGTCGGAATTTTGAACCCAGACCCTGCATTTACCGCAAACACCTTTGCCGCCACAGGGTGTCTCTATTTTTATTCCTGCTTTTTCAATAGCTTGATACAAATTCATTCCCTTTTCAATTTCAATATTTATATCTAATTCTTTTATATAAACATTAATCATACAATTCTCCTTTAAATAAAGGTAACTACTCAGGTGGATAGGCTGAAGACTGAAGACTGTTAGGAAAAAGCGTATTTTGAAGCCATGTTTGGTTCAACAATCACATTCCGTCTAAATAAGACAATCGTGTTCTTCTGACCCCTTCAGCCTTCAGTCTAAACAGCTTTAGCCTGACTACGTTAGTAGTTACAAATAAGGTTCGTTTAAATCAGATAAAATGTAATACTAACATGCAATATTAATGTTTTAGAAGTCAATAGATATCTTTTTTCTATTAATTTTATATTTATTGATAGGTTTTGTTACATTTTTCTTGACACGTAATAAAATAGATGCCATTTCGATAAATAATAGCAGTTATAATTAACGCTTCAGACCTCGTTTAGTAGTTAAGTTGCCGAGGTCTAAAATCAAAGCAAAGGAGAAAATTATGGAATTAAAAGGTTTGCAGGGTGGACAATACCGCCCTCTTTCTGAAGAACAGGTAAAAACAATACATAATGCATCTCTGACTATTCTGGAAAAAACAGGAATAAGCTACGAGGAAGGTCTTGGCAGCACTGCTGAAATGCTTGAAAAAAATGGTGCTTTACTAGACAGAGATAAAAGAAAAATCAAATTTTCAAAAGATCTACTCATGGATCAGGCGGCAAAGGCTCCTGAGCAGGTTATTCTCTATGGGCAGGATAGCAAAAATGATCTTAATCTTTCTGAAGATCGTGTTTACCTGGGAACCGGGGGAGCCGCCATCAAAATAATTGATCCTGAAACTGATGAAGTAAGATCCACGACTCTGGCAGACCTTTATAATGTTTCAAGGCTTGTGGGTCAGTTGGATAATATTCATTTTCTGGTAAGACCCTGTATTCCAACTGATATACCTGAAAATGCCTACGACATAAACATGTATTACGCATGCCTTAAGGCAACAACCAAGCATGTTATGTCAGGAGTTAATAATGTAGAAGGTTTCCATAAAGTGCTTGATCTTGCTTCAATGATTGCAGGCGGAAAGGACAAATTCAAAAAAAGACCTTTTATTTCGATAATAACTTCTTTTGCAATAAGTCCCTTAAAACTCTGTACCCAGTCCACGCATATAATGCAGGAAGCCAACCGTCATAATATTCCTGTTGCCTTGTCCTGCGCTCCCATGGCAGGCTCCACATCTCCTCTTACCATGGCGGGAACACTTGCTCAGATCCATGCTGAACAGCTTGTTGGAATAACTATCTGCCAGCTTACAAATCCCGGAGCACCGATTCTTTATGGGGGAATTCCAGGCATGGCAAATCTTAAAACCATGGGATATTTAGGCGGAGCTGTTGAATGCGGCATGATGAATGCTGCAATCCATCAGCTTTCACGCTTTGTCAAAGTTCCAAATTATAATTCATCAGGACTTACCGATTCCAAGGTTCCGGATGCTCAGGCCGGATGGGAAAAAGCATTAACAGCTGCTCTTGCCTCCATGGGTGGCTCCAATTATATTCATCACAGTGCAGGAATGCTTGAATCAATGCTTACTATTGCGCATGAGCAGTTTGTGATTGATGATGAAATCATTGGAAACTGCTGCAAGATTTTAAAGGGAATTGATGTTGACCCTGAACATCTTGCAATAGAAGTTATAGAATCCGTCGGTCCCGGTGGAAATTTCATGGTATCACCCCATACAATGACCCATATGAGAACAGAATATTTTAATGGTATTGGAGTCACAGATAATAAAAGTCGTGCCAAATGGGAAAAGGAAGGTTCTCTTGATGCCAGGGCAAGGGCAAAAAAAATTGCAAAAGAACTTCTTGAAAAAAGTGAAACTTCATATATTCCGGATGAAATTGATAAAGCAATCAGGGAAAAATATGAAATATTACTATAAAAATTTATAAAAGGGGAAAATATAATGACTGATTTTAATGAAATTAAAGAATCTCTGGTAGGGTGTGATGAACCAAAACTTGTTCAACTGGTAAATGATGCCCTGGAACAAAAAATTCCTGCGGTGGATATCCTGAATAAAGGGCTTATTGCAGGTATGGATATTGTTGGTGATAAAATGGAAAATGAAGAGATGTTTATCCCTGAGGTTCTTATGGCAGCCCAGGCAATGAGCAGCTGCGTTACGGTTTTAAAACCCCTTCTTGGTGATGAGGACAGTGTGGGAGGAGGGACTGTTGTCATTGGAACTGTTAAAGGGGATCTCCACGATATCGGGAAAAACCTTGTTGCTATGATGATTGAAAGTGGTGGAATGACTGTTCATAATCTTGGAGTTGATGTTTCACCGGAACAATTTGTTGAACAGGCCAAAGAAAAGAATGCAAATATTATCTGTCTTTCCGCACTTCTTACCACAACAATGCCAATGATGAAACAGACCATTGATGCTGTTGCTGAAAGCGGTTTAAGGCAACAAGTTAAAATAATGATAGGCGGTGCCCCTGTAACCCAGGCATTTGCCGATGAAATTGGAGCAGATGGTTTTGCAGCTGATGCAGGTTCTGCTGTAAAAGCTGCTAAAGCTTTTATGCTATAGTAACAAGGAGGGATATCGGATATGTTTGAAGTCATAGGCGAACGAATAAATACTTCGAGAAAAAATGTACAAACCGCTGTTGCCGATAGAAATGCTTCCTATATTCAGGATGACGTAAAAAAGCAGCTTGATGCAGGATCAAATTATATTGATGTTAACGCAGGTGCCAGAATTGGTCGTGAAAAGGAGGATATGAAGTGGCTTCTTGATACAATTCTACCCATTGCCACCGTGCCTCTCTGCCTTGACAGTCCTGATCCGGCTATTCTTGAGATGGCTTTTAAAATGGTTGATAAAACTCCCATGATAAATTCTATCAGTCTTGAAAAAGACCGGTTTGAAGCCATGATTCCATTTTTAAAAAACAACGATTGTAAAATTATTGGACTTTGTATGGATGATGCAGGCATGCCGTCTTCATCCGAAGATATAATAGCAAGGGCTGAAAAACTTGTTAAAGAGCTTGAAAATATTGGATCTAATCAGGATTCCATCTACCTTGATCCTCTTGTCCAGCCCATTAGTACAGACAGCACAAAAGGAACAATGGTGCTCAATGCTGTGAGAAGCATAAAAAACAAATTCCCTAAAGTACATATTACAGGCGGACTTTCAAATATTTCATATGGACTCCCGCAAAGAAAAATTATTAACAGAACCTTCGTGGCTCTTATGATGGAAGCCGGCATGGATTCTGCCATAATTGATCCTCTGGATTCGGCAATTATGGCAACAATAAAAACAGCAGATATGCTTCTTGGAAATGATAATTTTTGCGGGAATTATCTCAAAGGAGTTCGAGCTGGTGCAATTCTGAGTTAAACGGGTGGTTTGATGAAGACCCTTCGAATGCTTCTAAAAGGCTATGAACGTCGAACATCGAACATCCAACGTCGAATTCTGAATAAGGTATTCTGACTATTTATAAGCTGGCGGAGCGAAGCGATTTCATTCATTAGATTTTCAACGTTCGCTGTTCTGCAAACACTTTACTCTACCGTATTTTTCTTATTGATACTATTGAGTATTTTTATTCTCGCCGTAACGATAAAACCGATTAGGATCGCTCGGGCATAACGGGTGCTACCTTTTTCCGGGGATTTCGGTTTCTAAGTTGAAAAGAACATCATTTTCCCAATAGGCCTGTTCAAGCTTTTCCTGATGCCCAATAAGTGCTTCCCCACGCTGGCTGGCCAATTCCTGAATGAGATAATTAGTCAGGCATGAGATGGTCGTCGGACTGCCGATGTAAGGAATATGTCGCGAAGGAGCAATCAATGCGGTGTTGGCAAACTGAATAAGCGGGCAGGTGGAGCTGTCTGTGATGACCAGCAGCTTTTGTTCCAATCGGCGTGCGAGCTTGCCGATGCGTATTAACTCGTTAGGATACCGTGTAGTGGCAATAATGACCGCCAGGCTGTCTTCAGGCGCAATGGTCAGCCAGTCTATGGTGGTGCGATCACTTCCTTTTAATATATGAATATTCTGACGGACTTTAGTCAGGGACCATCCCATATAATACGAAAGAGTGTAGGAAAGGCGTGATCCAATCACATAAATATGGCTTGATTTAAGCAGCAGGTCCACCGCTTCGCCAATCAGCGTCATATCTATGGTTTCAAACAATTGCCTCAGGTTGTCCATCTCTTCAGATACTACCCGACGAAAGCGTTCGGAACCCGGGCTTTTCATGTCGGTAAAGTTCAAACGTTCCAGCATCGTCAGCTCGGTATCAACAAAATCCCTTAAAATTTGCTGAAACTCGCCATACCCGTAAAATCCGAGTTGGTTTACAAAACGAACCACTGTTGCTTCGCTGACGTTGCATGCTTCGGACAGCTCTTTTGTAGTCATAAATACAGCTTTACGGGCGTTTTCAGTAATATAATCTCCGAGAATACGTGCTTTGGGCGTTAATTCTGAGTAGTAATCATAAATTTTTTGAATCAGCGGATGTAGTTGTGTACCTGCCATGGCAATTCCCCTTTAATGAAATGATATTTTTTATTCCAAAGATAGGTTTCATTTTTTTTATTTCAACTCTTTTTCTGTCTTCAAAACGATATTTAACATAGTTGGCAGAAAATTACAATAAGTAGCATAAAATTTTATATGACTATAAAACTTTTAAATATAGCCATTTATGATATGTTAAAGTTTTCTTTAGCTTGATAAAACATAACTGAACAGGTTTTTATTTCGGACGTTGCAAAATAATATCAATGAAAGATATTTTTATTCTTGACATTAAATCTTTCGTATGGCAATGCTTTCTTTCATTGTAGAAACCTTATCTCATATTCCTTATTTAATTGGAATTAAACCATATGTTTTATAAATACAAACGGTTATGGGCTCTACCCACGAGCCTTCGCTCTAATTATGACGCTGTAATTATTGGCGGTGGCCTGCACGGTTTAGCAACCGCCTATTTTTTAGCGCGTAATCATGGAATGCGCCGTGTAGCGGTTATTGAAAAACGATACATTGGTTTTGGCGGCTCCGGTCGCAATACAGCCATTGTCCGTGCCAACCAGCGAACCCAGGAAAATCTCCCCCTTTATAAAGAAGCCCTTGAACTCTGGCCGGTATTGACCCGCGAGCTTGACTTTAATCTTATGTTTTATAACTGCGGAAATCTGAACCTGGCCCACAGCGAAGCCGCACTTAAAGCCATGCGAATGCAAGTGGCCTCGGCCCAGTTCCACGGGATTGAAAGCCGGCTTGTCGATCCCATGCAATGCAAGGAACTTATTCCTGCCCTGGATATTTCCGACAGACCTCGATATCCGATTTTCGGAGGAATGTACCATCCGCCCGGCGGAATTGTTCGCCATGATGCCCTGGTTTGGGGACTGGCCAAAGGAGCCGCTAAACAAGGTATCCACATTCATCAGGGAACAGAAGTCACCGGTATCGGTATGGAAAACGGAAAAATTGTTTCCGTGGATACAGACAAAGGTAAAGTGCATACACCGTGCGTACTTAACGCAGCCGGGGCTTATACAGCCGCTCTTTCTTATCAAATGCTCAGGATACGCCTGCCAATCAGTGCGCTCACCATTCAGGCCATGGTTACACAACCGTTAAAGCCCTTGTTAAACCATGTGGTTTCTTCCGGTTCGTACCATTGTTACGCCAACCAGACGCTCAAAGGTGAAATCGCGACCGGCGCCCATATGGATCCCTGGCCTAATTACACAACCCAGAACACGGCTCATTATATCAAGCATCAGGCAGAAGCCCTTACTGAAATGATGCCATGCCTGAAAGGTATTAAATTTATGAGGATTTGGGGAGGTATAGCTGATATGACACCGGATATGGCACCGATCATGGATGGCAACAACCCTGTTAAAGGCTATTTTATGGACTGTGGCTGGGGCTACTTTGGGTTCAAATCATCCACAGTCACCGGCAAATATATGGCTCAGTTCATGGCCACCGGCGAATGTCCGGAAATTCTCAAACCCTTTACCCTGCGGCGGTTTGAACAGCATCGTCTGATGGGAGAAACAGCAGCGCTGGTTAACTACAGCCCGGACAATTAAGATGGCGTCATAAAAAGTCCGCTTTAGACTGTTTCGTAAAATTTTTTGAATAAACGCCGGATGGCTAAGTAAAAAGGCTCATATACAAGGCGTAGCGATTTTTCAGGGACGAGACTATACATTCAGTATGTCGAGTTCCTGAAAAATCGCTACAACGCAGTAGATGAGACTTTTCACGACGTCATCAATTAAAAGGAAATAGATTTATGGCATTAACCATCACATGCCCGATCTGTGGTAAACGCAATGGATATGAATTTCGCTTCGGTGGCGAAGACAAAGGGCCACGACCTGATGAAGCTGGAATGACGCCGGAGACCTGGTGCGACTATACCCATATGAATAACTGCATCGCCGGCATTCAAAAAGAATGGTGGTATCACCGGGACGGGTGCAGCTCCTGGTTTACCATCTATCGGGACACACGCATTAATTTGGAAGTATCTTCACCCGATTTGGATTAATGAGGGGTCAGGGAGTTTTTCAATCTCTACTCAGTTCGTCCGGGGAAGCGCCTATTTGCCCGTATCAGCCTTAACAATAATTTTGAGAAACTGGCGTTCGGCAGATATCTTGCTGAAATTCGATTCGAACCAGCCCCAAGGGCCAGAACCCCACGGCAGCGTTTATCGTCTCTGCCTGTATGGATTTAACTGAAAAGATAGGGGGCGTGTACATAGTGCTGGACTTTTTTGTTAAGGCTGATACAGGCAAATAGGCGCTTCCCCGGACGAACCACTAACAATCATTAAAGATCAAACGGTTTGCAAAAAAGCCCATTGACAAGAAACTCCCCGATCCCCCGATTAATAAAACATTGGAGTGGTCAATAATGAACAGACTCGATCATTTGCCGACATTGCGAGTAAACCCTGAAAAAAAGGTTTCCATAAGTTTCCTGGGCAAAACCTATCAAGGGGCGGAAGGCGACACAATTGCCACGGCTCTTTATGCCGGTGGCGTTCGTATTTTTGCACGAAGCCTGAAATATCACCGCCCCAGGGGGCTTTACAGTCTGGACGGAGAGTGCAGCAACACCTTGATGGAAGTTGACGGCATTCCCAATGTGCGTACGGAAAATACTATTGCCGAAAAAGGCATGACCGTAAAAGCACAAAATGTGGTTGGAAAAAGCCCTGAATTAGACCTAATGGGCTTTATGGACAAATTAAGTTGGGCCATGCCTGCCGGATTTTACTATCGTACCATGCACAAACCGGCACAAATTTGGCCTGTTGCCATTAAGCAGGTCAGGAAACTTGCCGGGCTTGGTGTGCTTTCACCAAATTTTACGATGAAGCGCAACTGCGATGAAGTCTATTTAAAAGCCGATGTATGTATTATCGGAGGCGGTCCTGCAGGCATGTTAGCGGCTCTCGCAGCATCCGAACAAGGGTTACGTGTGACCTTGCTGGAAAATCGGCCCTGGCTTGGCGGCTTTTTTGAATATCGCCCTGCAACATACAAACAAGACGTTCCCCTTTACAAAAGAGCAAGAGAGCTTGCTCAAAAAGTAGAGCAGGCCACAAATATCCGGGTTTTTAAACACACAGCCATGATAGGTGCCTATAACAACAACCTGATTACCGCCTTTCAGAGAGGAAGCGAAACGGATTCCTTTGACCAGCGCTATGTTGAAATCAGAGCCGAAAGTGTGGTGGTAGCCACAGGCTGCATCGAACGTCCTCTTTTGTTCGAAAATAATGAACGACCCGGCGTGATGCAGATCGGATGCGCCCATCGTTTGGCGCGAACCTATGGACTGCTTCCAGGCAAATCATCGGTTTTCAGTATTGGAGACGACCTGGGACTCGAAGCTGCAATCGATCTTTTTGATCTGGGGATTAGAATTCCCTGTGTGGCGGACATCCGTGAAGACGGTCAGGATTCTGCTATGGTTGTCGAACTTTCAAAAAGAAAAATTCCTTTTTTCAGTGGTTGGGCGGCTAACAAAGTTCATGGTAAAAAAGGAGTAAAAAAAGTTACTTTAAGCGACATCACCGGAAAAAAACATCGTGAATTTCCCTGCGATATACTGATTGCTTCAGCCGGTTTGACGCCGGTGACCGGACCACTCAGCCTTTCAGGAGCGAAACTGGCTTTTGACAGCCATACCGGATTCTTTCTACCCAAACAATTACCTGAAAAAATGCATGTTGCGGGAAGAATGCTCGGTTTGAACGATCCAATGGCCATAGAAATTTCCGGCAGCCTTGCCGGGCTCGAAGCAGTTGCTGACTGTGGAATTACTATGGACAAACACATCAGCACGGCCGCAGCATCCCTGAAGGCACTGCCCGGACCGGTTAGAGGTACAAAAATAGCCACAGTACCGGGGAAAGGCCATAAGACCTTCATTTGTTTTGACGAAGACACAACCCTTAAAAATGTTGACCAGGCCATAACCATGGGATTTGATGTCCCGGAGCTGATTAAGCGCTTCGCTTCCGCAGGAACAGGCCCTGGCCAGGGAGCGATTCCAGGACACAATCTGGCTTTGTATGTCAGCCGGACCCATCTTTCACCGGACAGCAATCCCAAACCGACCACGGTCAGGCCACCTATTGTACCGACTTACCTGGCAACTTATGCAGGCACCAACCATGATATGAGTAAGAGCACGCCGGTTCATAAATCTCAGGTTGAATCAGGCGGTATAATGGAACGGTTAGGCGTCTGGAACCGCGCACGCCGTTTTTCCGACGACAATACCGCAAAGGAAGAAATCGAAAATGTCCGTGATAATGTAGGAATGCTGGACGCCACCACCCTTGGCAAATTTCGGGTATTCGGCCCGGATGCGTTGAAAGCGCTTCAACGGGTGTATGTCAGCAACATGGAAAAGTTAGTCCCCGGTCGCATCAAGTACACTGCCATGTGCAACGAGGATGGCTGCCTGATTGATGACGGTGTTGTTATCAAGCGGGCGGAAAACGATTATTACCTCACCACTTCAACCGGTCGGGCCGGTGGCACGGTGGAATGGTTTCGGTATCATACCCGTTACGACAACTGGGATTTTCACATAGTCAACCTGACGGATGCATTCGGTGTGATTAACCTGGCCGGACCAAATTCACGAAAATTACTTGAGAAAGTAATCGATGCGAATGTTTCAAATAACGCCTTTCCCTTTGCAGGTTATGGTGAGTTTTTAATTAAAGACGCCATTTCCGTTCGCGCCATGCGTCTTGGGTTTGTGGGTGAGCTTTCATATGAATTCCATGTACCTGCATCATATATGCAGACTCTTTGGGATATTCTGGAAGACGCGGGAAAGGAATTTGGCATTAAAAAATTCGGTCTGGAAGCCCAGAATACGTTGCGGATGGAAAAAGGACATGTAATCATTGGATCGGAATCCGAGCAACGCACCACCTTGCATGATGTAGGGCTTGGTTTTTTGTGGGATCGTCACAAGCCCGATGCCAAAACGGTGGGTGCTGTGGCCCTGCAACAGACAGAAGATCAGAAAGGACGCCTGAAACTTGTGGGTTTTAAGATGGAAAATCCTTCATCCAGAGCACCCAAAGATGGTTCTCTGGTTGTGGATAGCAAGATCCGTGGATATGTCTGCATGGCGCGTTACAGCCACACATTGGAAGAACCAGTCGGCATGGCCCTGGTCGAGGAGCCCCTTTCAAAGGTAGGCACTCGGCTTGAAATTTTCGAGGATGATTGTAATGACGAGCATCTTTATGCCAAGGTGGTTCAAATGCCGCTTTACGATCCTGACGGAAAACGAATGAAAATGTAAAATCGCATATTCGGTAGATTTCAAAAAAATGGAGTAAAATAAAATGACCATCTATCAACGCCGTTCTCCTGTTTCATTTTCAGCCACTCCTGTAAAAACAGAAAAGCGGGATAACTGGACAGTGGTATTGGAATATGAAGGTGAAGGAAGAGGTCCCTGGCTGATCGATTTAAGCCACAGGGCCAAATGGGACTTGCAGGACGGTAATATTGATGCGGTTAAATCCTGGGGTCTTTCCATACCGAAAGTACCAGGGGAATCTGTTTTTAAAAATGGACTGCTTATTAATCGCATGAACCGCACACAGGCATCGATCTGGCATTTATCCGGAGACCACCTGCAAGCTCCTGACGGCTCAGCGT
Organism: Thermodesulfobacteriota bacterium; assembly: GCA_034189135.1. Taxonomy (NCBI): domain Bacteria; kingdom Pseudomonadati; phylum Thermodesulfobacteriota; species Thermodesulfobacteriota bacterium. The sequence goes on from JAXHVO010000125.1 coordinate 69,942, forward strand.
ACACCGATACTACCGACACAACGTTGTTTCTTACTCTTGCAGGGAATCAAGTTTTTTCAATAACTGAAAAATTAACCTCCCTGGATCTCATCGATCCTGAAAAAAAAGCGCCTTTTCTGCTCCAGGGACCGTTATCCCATGTTCCCTGTCAGGTAGTAGTACTGGAAATAAATGGGGAAAGCGGCATAGTCCTTTTGACCTGTTCCAGGGGATACGCTCATGATATGGTCCATGCAATCCTTGAGGCAGGAAAGGAATTCAGACTCCGCCCTGCCGGGGAGAATGCATTCCAGAGTCAGCTTAAAAAATTGTTGGTTTAAACCCAGAGGTCACTGTCTTCAAAATCATTCTTCAAAAAAAGAGGGGTATTTAATAACCAAAAACAAAAAGGAGGGGTATTATGAAAAAACGTTTATTTGCTATTGTGTTTATCTCTGTCCTGGCGTTGTTTTTCGCCAGCGCCACAGGCTTGTTGGCCGCAAAACTGGCCAAAAAGCAGGTTTTAACCATCGCCTTTGATGCCGGTGACACTAAGAGTCTGGACCCTCACCGGGCCGCAACTACGGTCGACAGGAGTACCGTGGATACGATTTTCAACGGTTTGGTTCGATATCCTCCCGGCGACCAGGTAAAGCCCGAACCCGATATAGCCAAATCCTGGAAAGTCTCGAAGGATAAAAAAGTCTGGACTTTTAAATTAAGGAAAAACGTCTTTTTCCATCCTTTTCCTGGTCATCCCGATGGTTATAAGCTGACATCCGAGGATGTGGTTTATTCCCTGAAGCGGGCCGCAGACTCAAAGCATTCAGCCTATGCCGGTGAATACAAGGGTGTCAGCATCTCGGCTCCTGATGCTTATACAGTGGTGATTACCCTGGATAATCCGATATCCGAGACTCTTTTTCTGGCCAAGTTTGCGTCTTATGCCGGAGGTTTTATCGTATCAAAGAAAGTATTGGAGGCCAAAGGTGATGAATGGTTTAAAATTCATCCTGTGGGCACCGGCCCCTTCATGTTTAAATCCTATGCCCCGCGCGAAAAGACAGTGCTGGTTCGAAACCCAAAATATTTTCGGGGCGCCCCCGTTTTAGAAAAACTTGTGATTCGATACATGCCTTCCGTCAGTTCCCGTGAGCTGGGCCTCAGAACCGGGGAACTGGACATCATTGAAGGGCAGAATGAAGAAAAATGGGTTGGTAAGATTTCCCAACTTCCCGAAGTAAAAGTACAGGCTTTTGGTCCCTGTGAGACCCAGATGGTTCATTTGAATATGACCAAAAAACCCTTTGACAACCTAAAAGTTCGCCAGGCAGTGGCCTATGCCATTTCCCGCGGTGAAGTAGCTGCATTCATGGGAAGCAGCCTTGCCGTGCCCATTTATTCTTCGGCTATGGCTCCGCCTGCAGCCGGCGCTTTAACAAAGAAAGAAGCTAAAAAGGCGGGTGTTTTATTCGAGGGTAATACAAAAAAAGCCAAATCCCTGTTGGCCGAGGCTGGTTTCCCTAACGGCTTTAAAGCTGAGGTTATCATTTCAGAACTGGCTACCAGCTACCGTAAACCAATGGTCGGCATTCAGGCCCAGTTGAAGAAGGCAGGTATTGATATAACTCTGAAAGTCGTGGACCATTCTTCTTTTCATAGCCTGATACGTGATGATGCCAGCCCAATGGTACTTTATGCCTGCTGGAGACCCAACGCAGACGTATTTCTCACCCGGTTCTATCATTCCGATTCCGTTGTGGTCAGCGGTAAAAAACCGGACACCAACTTCTCTCATTACGGTACAGTGGATGCAAATGGAGATGGCAAAGTAGACAGTATTAATGGTTTGATCGAAAAAGCTCGTTTGGAGTTGAACGCCAAAAAGCAGAGCGCAATGTGGCGGAAGGCCCAGATACAACTCCTGAAACATGCGGCCGTAGTACCGATTATCCGCCTGATGTACGCATTTCCCATGAAATCATACGTGGACCTCGGACATCCCCTGGTGTTTAGCTGGAGTACTTATTCCCCCCAGATCACTGAAAAAACCAAGATTCTTGCCCATTAAGCTGTGTTGAACTCTGCGGCCCCTGTAATGGAGTTACCTCCAGGGGGCCGCTACACATAATATTCCGGGAGATAACACCCGGACTGAATGATAATTTAAGCCTATGTTTAATTATATAATACGCAGAATCCTTCAGAGCATACCCATTCTGTTCGTAGTCTTGACACTAGTTTTTGTGTTCGTAAGGGTGTTGCCGGGCGATCCTGCCGTGGCCGCCTTGGGCGACTACGCCAGCAAAGAAGCGGTGCAGGCTTTGCGCGAAAAACTTGGACTCGATGCGTCTTTGTGGGTGCAATATTTCAGATTTTTAGGCGATCTGGCCAAAGGTGATTTAGGCACATCCCTTATTACGGGCTACCCGGTGGCCAGGCAGATCATCAAAGTTCTGCCTTACACTTTGGAGCTAACCATATGCGCCATCTTGTTCGGTTATATATTCGGCATTCCCCTCGGGATATCCGCAGCGGTCAAGCGCAACAGTTTCATCGATTATTTCAACCGTGTTTTCTCTCTATTGGGGCTATCGGTCCCCGCTTTCTACCTGGGTATTTTATTAATGTATCTGTTTTCCATTAAACTCATGTTGTTTCCGGTGGTGGGCGGCGGCGATTTGTCCGATCCGCTGGATAACTTGCGTCATCTCTTTTTACCGGGTCTCACACTTGGCCTGATCATGACGGCTTACATCACCCGCATGACCAGATCCTCCCTGCTGGAGGTTCTGCAGGAGGATTACGTACGCACCGCACGCTCAAAGGGTGTAACCGACCGGCGGGTCCTTTATAGGCACGCTCTGCGAAACTCCCTGATCCCCATCGTGGCCCTGGGCGGCCTTTACGCAGTTGTATTGATCGGCTCCTCGGTAATGGTGGAAATCGTCTTTTCCCGTCCAGGTCTGGGTAGCCTCATGGTGGGAGCAATCAAACAAAGAGACTATAATACGCTGCAATCGGTCATGGTGATTTATGCCGGCCTGGTAGTCGTTATCAATCTCATGACCGACCTGGTCTACGGCTTGGTGGACCCGCGAATCACATACAAATAGCACTTGGATCAAAGGATATCATGTATAGGGAACTATCTGTACAACAAAAGATGTGGCTTACATTCCGAAGGAACAGACCAGCATTAATAGGGGCGGTGGTCACGATCCTCATCATGCTGATAGCCATTTTTGCACCATGGATTGCGCCCTATGATCCTCTTGTGCAGGACCCTGCCATCCGGCTTGAAGGCATAACATCCGACCATGTGCTGGGCACCGATGATTTCGGTCGCGACGTGCTGTCGCGGATTATCCATGGCAGCCGGGTTTCACTGGTTATCGGCCTTGCCTCGGTTTTATTAGGCATGGTTGCCGGTACTATGTTGGGCATGATTGCAGGGTACTACCGGGGGAAGGTCGAAACTCTGATCATGCGGAGCATCGACGTGATGATGTGTTTTCCGGACTTAATCCTGGCTATTGTCATTACCGCTGTACTTGGGGCCAATTTGGTCAATCTGGTAATCACTCTCGGTCTGGTCATGATGCCCAGATTTGCCCGCCTGGCCCATGGACAGCTTCTCACGCTTAGCGAAAGTGAATACGTTCTGGCAGCTCGCTCCATCGGCTTTCATGTGCCCCGCATTCTGGGCCGTCACATTTTTCCCAACATCTTCGGTGAGCTATTTGTGGCTGCGACTCTTTGGGTTGGTGTGGCTATCCGTTTGGAAGCCAATCTGGCATTTGTGGGGCTGGGGATAGCGCCTCCCACGCCCACCTGGGGTAATATGATCCGGGAGGGGGTAGATGTCATGATCAACGCACCGTGGATTTCGATTTATTCCGGTTTGGCCATTCTAATAACCATTCTGGCCTTCAATATGCTTGGAGACGGATTGCGTGATATTGCCGACCCGAAATTGAGGGGGGTTTGATCTGTGCCTTATTTTAAAGAAGAAAATCACCATACAGTGGAGTTCATCCATGGTGTGCGCCTGGTGACTATGCCTGATGAAGTTGTGGAGCAGGCTATCTGCCTGTTGGACCTGATAGGGGCTTGTCTGGCCGGGCGTAAGGCCAGAAGGGCGGCCATTCTGATGGACTTGACCCAAAAACAATTCAGCGGAGTGGAGGAGTCAACCATAATCGGCGCCAGAAGGAAGGCTTCCTGGATTTTGAAAATCATCGGGTCAGCGATCTGATCCCGTATCTGACATGATCTTAAACTGTGGGAGCTAATATTTTGAGTGATGCGCTTCTTGAAATAAAAAACCTTAAGACCTACTTCTACATCGACGAAGGTATATCCAAGGCCGTGGGTGGAGTAGACCTGGTGATTAACCGTGGTGAGATCCTGGGTGTAATCGGCGAATCAGGCAGCGGCAAAAGCGTCACCGCTCTGTCCGTGATTCAATTGGTGGCCATCCCACCCGGAAAAATCGTTTCAGGGGAGATCTGGTTTGAGGGCAAAAACCTGCTTAAAATGAGTCTGGATGAAATTCGTCGAATCCGGGGTAACAAAATTTCCATGATTTTCCAGGAACCCATGACATCGTTGAACCCTGTTCTAACCATCGGCAATCAGATCATTGAGAATATCGTAACCCACCAGAAACTGGACAAACCTCTGGCGCGGGAGCGCGCTATCGATATGCTCAGCCTCGTGGGCATCCCCTCTCCGGGAAAGCGTATTGACGAGTATCCACACCAACTTAGCGGCGGAATGCGTCAGAGAGCCATGATTGCCATGGCACTTTCCTGCCGGCCTAAATTGCTGATTACAGATGAGCCTACCACTGCATTGGATGTTACCATTCAAGCACAAATTCTGGAACTGATAAGAAAAATGCGCAAAGAGATCGGCATGGCTGTTATGATGATAACTCATGACCTGGCCGTTATCGCTGAAGTTGCGGATAATGTGGTGGTGGCCTATGGTGGAAAGGTGATGGAATACGGTGATGTGATAAGTATTTTCAAGGACCCACTTCATCCATATACTAAAGCCCTCTATAATTCCATCCCAAGAATTACTGACAGCAAGAAAAGGAGGTTGGAAGTAATCGACGGCTTAGTGCCCAACCCCCTGGAACTGCCCGAAGGTTGCAGCTTCCACCCTCGATGTAAATTCGCCAGGCGGATATGCAAACAGATTGAGCCGGAACTGGTTGCCCTGGGCGCACGCAGAGTGCGCTGCCTGATGTATGATCCGGCATACCAAGACTCGTTTAAGACGGAGTCCGGTCCATGATCTCAAGAATTACTGAAGATAAGGATGTTATGGTTTCTAAAAACATACTGCTGGAAGTCAAAAGACTTAAGAAATACTTTCCCATTCGCTCCGGTATCTTTTCCCGAATCACCGGGAATGTACACGCAGTGGACGATGTCAGCTTTTATTTAAGTGAAGGTGAGAACCTGGGTCTGGTGGGTGAGTCCGGATGCGGCAAGACGACCACCGGCAGGGTTGTTCTGGGCCTGCAAAAACCCACATCAGGCGAGGCCCTTTTTTATGGGGAGAATATATTTGAATACAGTAAGACACGGCGCAGGGCCGAGCGGCGCAACATGCAGATTATCTTCCAGGATCCCTATGCTTCATTGAATCCGGGCATGACCGTTGAAAAAATTATAGGCGAGCCAATGGAGTTCCATGGCATTGCTAAAGGCAAAGAAAAGCGGGACCGGGTATCCGAACTTTTAGAGACAGTGGGTTTGTCCCCTCGATACAAGAGCCGTTATCCTCACGAATTCAGCGGTGGACAGCGTCAGCGCATCGGCATTGCCCGAGCACTGAGTCTTAACCCCAAATTGATTATCTGTGACGAGCCGGTATCCGCTCTGGACGTCTCCATTCAAGCCCAGGTGATTAACCTACTGGAGGACCTTCAGTCAAAATTCGGTTTTTCTTATCTATTCATTGCTCATGACCTAAGCGTGATTAAACATATCTCCAATCGCGTCGCGGTTATGTATCTTGGCAAAATAGTTGAAACGGCAGAAACAGAAGAACTTTTCCGCCATCCGCAACATCCGTATACGGAAGCACTCATGTCTGCTGTGCCGGTTCCGGATCCAACCCTTAAACGTGAGCAGATCATATTGGAAGGAGACGTGCCCAGTCCCATAAACCCTCCATCGGGCTGCTATTTCAGAACAAGATGCCGGTACGTCAAACCGATCTGCTCCGAAAAAGAGCCTCTTCTTACAGATCTTGGTGGAGCACATTACGCTGCCTGTCATTTGAGATGTTAATTACCGGACAAATTTGTTTAAGGTTTTTCTGCCGGCGCAAAATATAGAAAAATTTTAAAATTATTGACAAAAATTGCCGTTTGAGATTTAAAAATGATAGAAAAAGCTTGGAGAATCAGAAAAAACAGGGAGTAAAATATGGAAATAGCAATATGCCCGAATTGCAAAAAAGAAATTCCGGAAGATGCCAAGTTCTGTAACCATTGTTCAAGCCCGATTATCTCGGTAAGCTATAAAAGTGTCTTTAGCTGGCAATGGTCTGACCGTGTTTTTCTTTTTACCGTTATTCTTATTTTTATTGGTTTTTTTCAACCCTGGTTTCCCGGCAGCATTCTTATGCAGGAAAAATCCGTATCCGCATTTCACATGTTAATCAATATAAATGATGTAGATATTGATTTTTTAGAAAGTTATAATATTTTGCGCATGGTACTCATCGTACCCTTCTTTTCCCTGCTGTTTTATATATTGGTATATTTAAAACGCATCTTGCATCATTCAGAGTTTCTACCGCTGTTTCTTTTCATTATCATTTGTTCTTCAATTATACCCCTCTTATTTCAGCTAACAGGCATTGTTTTCGGAATCATACTTTCACTGATCCTGCTTGCCGCAGTGGCTTTATACTACCTAAACGCTTCTCGCAAAGGCAGGCTTGGTACGACCTGCCACTTTCTTCTGCTCCTGTTCATGAGTATGTCGGTCTTTATCTATCTGCTCGATCTCGCCCAGCAATTCTACTTTAAACTGACTGAACTCAGCATCATCGAAACTTATGGATTCTGGGCGTCATGGCTATTTTCAGGTATATTGATCTTAACCATCGTACTGGCCTTTCTTAAAACTGTGGAAGACTTTTGGCTGATCCTTATCGGGACAGTTTTTTCAATTGTTGCATATGCTACATTTATCGATCCCTTATTTCTTTCAGGCCCGTTTGCTTTTTTTGCAGACAATTTTAGGTTGGTCGGCATTCATACAGCCACACATATCAAGATTGTTTCAATTGCCCTGGTTATTGCTATATTTACCGGTGTCCCCATCGGCATTTACATTACCCGTCATAAAACCGCGGCAGACATCGTGTTATATTTGGCCAGCATTATGATTACCATCCCGAGTATTGCCCTGTTCGGTTTTATGATGCCGATTTTGTCTACCATTGATCGGGCATGGGACGCGGTCAGCGGTATCGGAATTGGGGTGGTGCCTGCCGTGATCGCCCTGGCGCTTTATTCCCAGTTGCCCATCATTCGAAATACGTATATTGCTATTAAAAACGTTGATCCTGCCACCATTGAGGCGGGTCGCGGTATGGGCATGACAAATTTTCAGCTCCTCAAGCAGTTGCAGCTACCCCTTGCCGCTCCGGTTATTATGGCAGGTGTCAGAACTGCGGTAGTCATGAGTATCGCCATTGCGGCAATTGCCGCCTATATTGGTGCCGGTGGCCTGGGGTTGTTCGTAAGCGAGGGCCTGCAAATGGCAACCAATGATTCGGTTATTGCAGGTGCGGTTAGCATGGGTTTGCTGGCTATTTTAGCGGATATCTTTTTAGCAAAGGTGGAAGATTGGATTACTCCGGCAGGTTTGAAAATTAAAAGGTAATGCTTTGTTAAATACAAAATCCTTATAAAAGATGAGGTTATAAATTTACAATATTTTTAGATAGAGGAGTAAATCATGGGCATTATGCTAAGCTTACAGGAAGTAACAAAGATCTACCCGGGCGCTGAACATATTAAAGCGGTGGATAGCCTGTCATTTGACCTGGAAGAAGGAGAAATTTGTACATTGGTCGGCCCATCCGGTTGTGGCAAGACCACGGCAATGAAAATGGTAAACCGGCTGATACCTATCACCAGCGGTAAAATCCTGATTGATGATCAGAATGTCAACCGAATGGATACCATCGAATTGAGGCGCAATATCGGCTATGTGATCCAAAATATTGGTCTGTTTCCCAACATGACTATTGGGGAAAATATTGCCACCATACCGAAGTTAAAGGGCTGGGATCACGACCGAATTACTGAAAAAACAGAAAGCCTGTTGGAGCTGATTAACCTTCCTCCGAAAGAATTTATTGATCGCTATCCCAAGGAGCTTTCAGGCGGACAACAACAGCGCATCGGAGTTGCGCGTGCTATGGCTGCTGATCCACCGATCATGTTAATGGATGAGCCCTTTGGAGCCATTGATCCAATCAACAGAGAACATCTTCAGGATGAATTTCTAAAAATTCAGGAAAAAGTAAAAAAGACCATTGTGTTTGTCACCCACGATATTGATGAGGCCATTAAGATGGGTGATAAAATATGCCTTTTAAAAGCCGGAAAACTTGTTCAGTTTGCTTCTCCTGAAGTGTTGCTCACCGAACCGGCAAATGATTTTGTTCGAGATTTTGTAGGGGGAGACCGCACGTTAAAACGGCTCAACCTACTTACAATTAAGGCCGCCATGAGCCCGGCCCCTGCGGTAATCATGAAAGATGATTCACCGGAAAAGGCAAAATCAATGCTTGACGAACTCAAAACTGACCACCTGATTGTGGTCGACAATGACAATCGTTTGATCGGTTATGTAAATCAGGAAGCCCTGAGCAAAAAGGCGAACGAGGTGGAAGAGATCACCCGACCCACCGATGCCTTTTTGCCGGCATCTTCCAGTCTAAAGGATGGTCTTTCCGAGATATTCACCTATGAACTGGGGTATATTATAGTGGTGGATGAAGATAAAAAGGTTCTCGGTATATTGACCGAAGATGGCATAAAAAATATTTTGAGGAAATAGATTATGCAAATCAGATTGTTTCTTTCATTTTTAAAAAAATTTGGACTTATGGCAGTAACGGCCATTATTGTTCTTTTGCTATACCAATATTACGGTGCCTTAGAATACACCATCAAAAATCTGGCTGAGTTTTTCCGGCTGACCCTTGAGCATTTTTTCCTGGTTATTGTCAGTATGGCAACCGCGGCATCTATTGGTATCAGTCTTGGAATAATTATGACAAGAAAGGGCTTTGAGCGATTCGGCTCTGCCATTATGGTAATCGTGAATGTCTGGCAAAGCGTTCCTTCTTTGGGGGTGATTGCGCTGGCATATGGTATTTTGCCTTTGTTGGGACTTTCCGGAATCGGTGTGGTTCCTGCCCTGATTGCCCTTTTCTTTCATGCCGTCGCTCCCATTGTAAGAAATACGGTTGCAGGCATCCAGTCCGTAAGCAAGGATGTTATTGAGGCGGCAACCGGTATGGGAATGACGCCCAATCAAATTCTGTTTAAAATAGAAATTCCCAACGCATTGCCGGTCATCATGGGGGGAATCAGGACAGCGACAGCCATTATTGTGGGCACCGCTCCCCTGGCATTTCTTATTGGGGGGGGAGGTCTTGGGTTTTGGATCTTTACCGGTATCGCTTTAATGGATATGGGTATTATGATGGCCGGTGCGGTTCCGGTGGCCCTGATCGCCATGTTGTTTGATGCCCTGCTCGCCAGGCTGGAAAGAATCGTGGTCAGTGAAGGTATTCAGACCGGGCAGTATCAGGAAGTCTGATTCGACTGTTTTCTTCGTTTATCGCTGTCTGCTTTTCTATTAATCACCATCAAAAAAGGAGGTATTCTTATGAAAAAGTATTTGGTTGTTCTGGTGGCACTATGTTTTTTGATTTTGCCTCTAACTGTTTTAGCCGGCGGTCCGGTGAATGTTGCATCTAAAGGTTTTACCGAGCAGGTTATTCTGGGACAAATTATGGTCAACCTCTTAAAAAACAGAGGAATACCGGTTAAAGACCGCACCTCTCTTGGAGGAACCAAGGTCAACCGTGAAGCCCTGGAACAGGGACAGATTGATGTTTACATGGAATATACCGGAACCGCATGGATGAATTTTTTTAAAAAGAAGGAAACTGTACGTGATTCCATGGGGCTTTACAAAAAAGTCAAAGCGATCGATGCCAAAAAGGGCCTGGTATGGCTGGCACCGGCGAAATTCAACAACACCTATGCAATCGTCATGCAGGCGAAGAAGGCGGATCAACTGGGAATTAAAACCTTGTCTGATTGGGCGGCCTGGATAAAAAAGAACCCCGGAAAAATGACGGTGGCAGTAAACACCGAATTCTACTCAAGAGCGGATGGTTTCAAAGGGATGATGGGATTTTACGGACTTAAATTCGGTAAAGACATCCCTGATGCCGACGTTAAAAAAATGGAAACACCTCTTTGCAAAAAGGCGGTGCGGGATGGACAGGCGATGTGCGGAATGGCCTTTGCAACCGACGGAGAAATCAAGGCGTATAACCAGATTGTCTTACAGGATGACAAAAGCTATTTTCCGATTTACAATCCGGCTCCGGTGATTCGGCAGGCCGTATTAAAGCAATATCCTGAGATTAAATTTATCCTGGGAGAAATTGGCGCATCACTGGATACGGCAACCATGACCAGGCTTAATTACAGGGTAAATGTCAACGGAGAAAAACCTGCATATGTGGCAAAAAGCTGGCTGCAGGGTGTGGGTTTGATTATTAAGAAGAAAAAATAACAACTTAACATTAAAAAAGCACGGCATGACACCGCTTATTTTCGCCGTGCTTTTTTAGTACCTGACCAGACCGAAATACCGCCTGAATGCACCCATTATTTTTCGGAAAATACTGTCATATCTTTTTGCATATGCCTCCACCGCGTCTGCCGGATTGTCATCATCCGGCACACCTTTTCTTAGCTTGCACCTGTGCTTAAACACCCAGATATAAAAATCCGTTTCCGTTCTGTGGGGAAACTGCTTCATTATGCGGTTGTCGCGTATGATTTCCGCCAGCGGGGAATAAATGCTATCCAACCATGAGGCAGCGGCATCCTGAAAGGTAATATTCTTTTGCCCCTTTTTCTCAAGATAGTATTTGTGGGTCTGTATGTGCTCCATCAATATGGAATAACCGCCGAGCCTTGTCATCTGAAGGTTATAGCCGGAACGGCTTTTATTTATGCCCGTCTCTTTCAGGAAACGATGATAGTTTTCCTGTATGGCCAGCTTTTCCAGATCGGTCTCCTTATCCAGCGGGACATCGCACTGATATTGGTACACCCTGGCCTCAATATATTTATTGCCTTTGGCCCGAGCCACTGAAATTCGGTGATGACCGTCTTTAACAAAATAGGCATTGCTTACCTTATAAAGTTCCACCGGTGGGAGATCCTGTCCGGATTCCCTGATCTGGTCAATATTTTTCCATCGTTCACGCAGATCTTCCTGAAGAGGCAAAAAGCTTCGCGTAAAGGCGTGGTATCGTCCCTCGCTTCCGACAATGCTTTCCAGGGGAACATTTATTACGCCAAGATCGTCGGCAAACCATATTTCAAGTTTGTGTTTAACTTCCTCAAAGGGAAGAAGCCTGGGGGATTTTCGTTTTACAAACCCCTTTAAATCCTCCATAATTGCTTGGTGCATCGCTCGGGTAAAATTATCATCAAATTGATGTTTCCGCGTGGCGCGTCTGGTTGTTTGGTCATCAAATAACGTCATTTTATATGTCCCAAATCCACCAATTATTTGTATTTAAGACAGTCGTTGATTGATAACGGGTTATATGTTGTCCGTTTCTTGGCATGGTATGACCGTGGACAAAATAAGCCGGTTTGTATGTTTCGATAAACTGCAAAAAAGCTTTAAATCCCTGATGGGGAAGGTCGCTTCCGTCATGGATGCCAAAAGGCGGCGAGTGCGTAATCAAAATATCGATATAGCGTCCGAAATTTCTTTTATTAAGGAGCAATCGAGTCGCCATACCTTTTACCTTTCTTTTCATCTGCAGTTCGCTGAAAAGATATCTTCCCTTTTTATACCGCATCGAACCACCCATTCCCCCTATAAGAAGCCCCTGATATTCAATAATTTTGCAGTGGAGATCGCGACATCCACGGGCAAAAGGCTTTTTCTGATCAAGCAGGTTTTGCGGCCTTTCATCATGATTTCCCGGTACATAAAAAAGGGGAACATTAAGTCCGTTCAGCAGATATTCAAGATAATAAGGAGGAAGGTCTCCGCAGGCAAGAATTAAATCTATGTTCCGGCACTTTTCTCTGAACAAGTGTTCTTTGAAAAAAGATTTTTCGATTTTATCACTCACAGTTAGAATTTTCATGAATTGCCAATTTGAAGACCAAAAGGCCTTTTGAACATCGAACATCGAACGTCGAACGCTCAACATCGAACGTCGAATAAGGATATCGCTTCGCTCCATTAGATCATATAATTGAAACACCGAAGGTGTGCAGTCATTCGACGTTGGAAGTTGAATGTTCGATGTCAGACGTTCATTTTTTATTTTACTTCATGGTTCAGTGTTTAATAGAAAATATTGCATTGAGATTTACGCCAGTTCAGGGCCCCTGAAATTGCTACGACAAAGACTTAACATGGAGCGTAAATAATTACAAGTTAGAGATGTTATCCTATTGATTTCATTATAGCAAAATATTTATTTGAATAGTATAGTTTTCGTTTGACATAGACTATATTTCAGTTCAATAGATATATAAATATTAAAATCAAACTGCCTCTAATAAGCATGTCAGAGAGGCAAAAACCTGGCTATGAATTTTACCGAATATGCCATTAAATTTATACTTGAGATAGATTGGTGTGATCTTCCTGCAGAGGTTCAGCATCAGTCTAAGCGGTGCCTGATGGATACAATGGGGGCACTGTTGGCCGGCACCAAAACACCGGTAGGCGCAATCATGTCCCGAGTTGCTACCGAACAGTTCAGCGGAAACCAGGCCACCATTTTAGTTGACGGCAAACAGGCTTCTGCTTCAGGCGCTGCCCTGGCCAACGGATTTTCCTGCAATGCTTTAGATATTGATGACGGCTATCGCATGATCAAGGGGCATCCCGGCGCCTGTATTCTTCCTGTCATACTGGCTGCCAGTGAAATGGTTTCCAGCTGCTCAGGAAGCCAATTTTTAACCGCACTGATGATTGGTTACGAAATCGGTATTCGGGCCGGTTTGATCCGTCATGCCCTTTATCAAACCTATCACTCTTCCGGAAGTTGGGGTGCAGTTTCCGGTGCGGCCGCAGCAGGTAAAATTCTCGGATTGAACGCCAAAACCCTGCACCATGCCATGGGAACGGCGGAATATCATGCCCCCATTGCACCCATGATGAAAGGTATCGCAAAACCTTCCATGGGAAAAGACAGCATCGGCTGGGGAGCGATGGTGGCCATCACATCTGTCTTAATGGCCGATAACGGATTCACCGGTATCCAACCCCTGTTTAGCGATACACCCAATCAAGAATGGATTGAGAACCTGGGGCAACGATACGAAGTAATGAATCTTTATTTCAAGCCCTATACCGCCTGTCGGTGGGCACAACCGGCCGTTGCCGGAGCTTTGAAAATAAGCCGGAAAAACCCCATCTTGCCTCAAGACATTTCTCGAATCTGTGTTCGAACCTTCAAAGCAGCAACGGAACTTTCCTGCCGCCGTCCCCAAAATACCGAAGAGGCGCAGTACAATATGGCTTTTCCAGTGGCGGCAGCATTAATTGACGGCGAGGTGGGGCCCAGGCAGGTTCAGCCTCCCCGGATTCACAACAGTCAGATTCTGAATTTGGCAGACAAAATAGAAACAGAAATATCAGAAGAGTCTGAGCAGATGTTTCCGGAAAAGGCCTGTGCCGAAGTAATCATTTATACCCATAATAATAAACATTTTTCCTCCGGTCTTATGGAAGCAAAGTGGGAACCGCCGGACTCCCTTCCCACCGATGATGAACTGGAAAAAAAATTTGAATGGCTGGTCGAACCTGTTTTGGGTAAAGAAAATACCGGGAAACTGGTGTCCATGATATGGGAATTTGAAAAGCTTGAACAGGTGAAAGATTTCATAAGCAGTTGTATTATCTGACAGGCTCTAACAAGGAGGTGTCGAATGTGCGGGATTGTGGGATATTTTGGAGGAGCGGGAAACAATCTGACCCGACTGCTGACAGGCATGTCGGCCATTATTTACCGGGCGCCTGACAGTACCGGTCTGGCCATATTCGGTGACGAAACCGAACCGATTAGAACAAGAAAATCGGTGGGTTCCGTTGAAAAACTGGTCGAGGAATTATTAGCCAATGAAGTATACCAAAACTATGAAAATGAGCTTATATCTGTCTGGTCTGACGGAACGGACGATATAAAAATGCTTGAGCACCAAAGGCGTTTGATCGCTTTTGAAGGCTTACCCTCTGACCTGTTTGAAACTGCGGTTAAAGCCGAATTCTCCTATCCCACCTATGACGATCTGGTCGATTTGAATACAGACCGACCCTTCAGATTAACACCGGGGCAGCCCGGCCGACCATACTTTAACCCCTCCCATTTTATCCGCTCAAGGAAAGATCTTAAAAAATTTGTCATCCGCCTCATCAAAGAATACGATCTTTCACCGGTTGTGATACGGGAAATTATCAGAAAACCTCTCATGAATATGATCGAATCCCAAAAAGCAGATGGTCGAATTCATACAAAACCCGCAGATATCATCGCCACCTTTGACAGGGTATTTGAATCGATCCTTTCTCAAAAAGAGACCATTACTCCCGGTCCGACCGGTTTGAAACGTTTTTTAGAAAACCCACTTGCGCTGAAGTCATTGTGGCGCTGTCTGCCTGAAACAGCTATTGAAATCTCCCAGGATTACAACAGGGATGCGGTCTGTTGCATGTTCCGCCTCCTGGATTCAACCCTCCTTACCAAGATGGCATACCGAACTGATGTGATTGAATCACTTGAAAAAATACTGGATTATTCCTGGCCTCGCTATGATCGGCCCAATATGGTGGACTGGAAAAGCCTTTACAGAGCTGAAAAGGGAGTAAACGTTTACGGGTGGGCGGCGGCCTCAGCTTTGACATACATGCAGAAGGAAGATTTTCTGGCTGAAATGTTATCCGGGCTTTCCGGCAGTGATATCATGACGGAAACCTCGACTGTGCCCGGACAAACCGATCCTGTCAGCCTAAGATATTTTACGCAACCGGTCATATCCCACGGACGATGGGCCGTTCAGTCCGCAGTTAACATGAAAAACGCCCATCCGTTTCTTGATGAAAAGCGATACCGAAGTGTGGTCATAAACGGCCAGTTTGACGGAAAAACCGAAGACAGTCTCAGAAAATTTATTTCCAAGGTTGGAAAACTTTCCTTCAGAAGTGAAAATTCTGCCGAGTATTTCCCCCTTCTCTGGGGCTATTATTTTAAGCAACTGTCCGAGGCGAAACAAAGATACAGTGCCGTGTTAACACAGGTGGAAAATGACCTTCAAGAGTACGGTATCGGAAGCGATACCATAGATTATTCGATTCACAGTTCCGTTATGAATAAAAACACTGCGGCGCTGGATGAAGCAGCGTTTATCGAAGCCGCCAAACAGATCGCAAAAAACGAGGGGCAGGTGGCCGCATGTGGGATGAGTATTTTATCCCCTAGAAGGCTTTATGTGGCCGCTCACAATCGGCCCGTTTTTGTTGTCCGCAGACTGGAAAACGATGATTTTATGGTTGTTTCAGACATCAATGCCGCCTTGGGACTTTTTCCCCAGCAGTTGATATTTGACCAACGCAATGAACTCAATAGAATGAAACATGACTATAATATAAAGGCTGCCCTGTTAACAGGTAGCGACACCGGCTGGAAAAATTTAAAGGCGCTTAAGGAGTCGTTTAAAAAAGATAAAGCACATATTTTAGAGGCATTTTCAGTGGAAGTTTTTACCCTTGACGGAGAAGAGATATTTGCCCGGATAGAAACACAAATTGCCGATGGAAACGTCTGCCGAGGCATTGAGATTACCGATTTTGCTGGTACCCCTTTACCGGAAATAGAACCTTTCAAAACTTTTTTAAATCCCGTTCAGGTTAAAAAAGATCTGGATAAGTCTTTTTATGAAACCCATCTCCGCGAAATACCGGATCGGCTAAGCGAAATTTTAAAAACCTACGCACCCCGGGAAGACAGAGCTCCGGATTTCGAAATAAAAAAATCCATTCTGCGCCGAAGATTCGGCTCTGATTTAAAGAACCTCAAACGGATTGTGCTGGCAGGAACCGGAAGCGCCTTTTATATGTGCGAAATTGCAAAAAACTTTATCCATTCATTAATGCCCGAACTGGATGTGCTTGCAGTGAGACCCGGTGAAATCGAAAATCCAGAAAACCTATTTGTTCCGGAAAAAGATCTGGTTATCCTGTTAAGCTGGTCTTCGACCACCGCGGACATGGTTTTTTTGGCTAAAAAATTGTTGTCCCTCAAGGTGGTTATGATTTGTATTACGGAGAAGACTTATGCCGACATGGCCATTGTGGTGGCAAAAAGCGGTGGTGTTATCCCCTGCCTGAGTGAAGAAGAAGTGACCGTTTCCGGTGTGAAAAGCACCGTCTGCATGCTCTTTTGCCTGAAGCTTTTCTGCCTGTGGGTGGCATCGTATATCGGAAGAAAAGAGGAAGCCCTTTCGTATTTAAAAAAAATGTACAGAGTGCCGCATATCATTTCCAATCTTCTTCAAGACGAAGATGTAAAAGCGTTTTCAAAAGATCTGGCCGATGAAAAGACAAAAAGCAGCGCCAGTATAGTCATCAGTGCCATTAACACCAACGGAGTTGGGAGAGAGGCCGCCCTGAAACTTGAAGAAAGCACCTGGTCGGCAGTAGGAAAGGCGCTTGACTACCAGGAGGTGCTCAACACAGGTTTTCCGGACACTAAGGAAAATATTCTTGTCATGGTCGATGCCACCTGTATGAAACGACTTGATGAGGCCATAGAGGTTATGGAACTGCTTTACCATAAAAAAATAAAATTTACAGCGGTGTGCCTGGCTTGGAAAGCAGAGGAACAAATCAGGCGGCTGAGCGATGGGAAGTGCATCTTTCTTCCAGGCCTGAAAAAAGATACATTGCACCCTCTCCTTGCTCTGATTTTTTACTATCAGTTTGCGTTTTATTATGGTCGGTCTCACGGAATAGGCCTGGGTGTTGCCCCAAGAAACCGTGCCAAATCCGTGACTGCCGGGCGGAGCCTGTTTAAAAAGAAAGACTCACCGGCCAAAGAACTTATTAAAATAAAAAATCTGAATGAAAGATTGAAAACTGCAGCAGTCCTTCCCCATGACGTTGAGAAAATAAGCATCTGGGAAAAAAATGCACTTACCAAGAATTCAGAGCTATACTACCGGGAGATGCGCAGGCTGGCCAAAATAATTATAACAAATGACATGCCTGGTAAAATATGCAGCGGCTTTGATGAAAACGCCGAAAGGCTTGCATCTCATCTTTTCGATACCAATTCGGATATAGATGAAATCGTATTTGCGCCTATGGACAGGAGGTCGCAATCCACGGTAAAAAACACTGTAAATGTCTGGAGCCGCTTTATGGAATATCCGGCAAGAATCATTTCACCTCAAGCACCACTCTCAGCATTTGGCTCAAATGTTCTTCTGTTTGCCATCGCATCTTCAGCCCCAGCGCAGAAACGCCTGGCAAAACGACTGGAGACAGCCTCATGTCCTGTGTTTCGCCTGGAACCGGAAAAAAGCTTTTGTGAATGCCATTTAACTGCAAACAATGGTGGAAAGTTTCTGTTGAAAAACGGCTTTGAATATTCCCACAGCGATTCCCTGTACACCGCAATCAACTTTATTTTTATAGATACGTGGCGCAAGTTTTTCCCTGATAAGGCTCAAATTATTGACGATCATTTCAAAAGAAGCGGTGAAACTGTGCTTGAGTTGCTGGAAAATTCGGCTCTTAAAACAAATTTAAAAAACTGCTTGGTCGCCAACAGGAAATATAAAACCATGTTCTATGTAGGGCCTCCTGTGGGAACAGGCTTGGCGTGGGTGAACAAGTTTGACCGGAGCGGCGTTATGCTAATTGAGCAGCATTTGTTTGGAGAAAGTGCTCACGGCCCGATTGTAACCATCGATTCCAGGGTAGACAGTAAATTCGTTAGACTCGAAAACAGGAAAGAAATGGTTTTAAAATTCGGCGAAAAAAAAGTGGTATCATGGGAAAACAAATACCTTTCCGGAAGAAAGATGGATGAATTTATTAAAACACCGCCCATCGATCTGTCCTACGAAGAAAAAACCCCTTTTTTTGTAGACGATATCTGGTATTTACCGGAACTTCAAACAGATTATGATGCAGCAAATGACAACCTCATTGTGATGGATGCTTGCTGGGAACGATATTTTGACCTGGCACTGGACGAGATATCCACCTTCGGTTGCAGGTATCCTAGGATGATTTTGATGACACAGCAGGCATTTCTGAACCAAAAGTCAAAAGATGCTCTTTACCGGTTTCCGTTAAGCAACACGATCCTTCTTCCCGAAACGCCCTCCGGCCCGATCCCGGAAATGCAACTCCCATTTGTGATGAATATAATCGGCGAGGAGTTGGCCGCTTGCGCTCACGTGCAAAAATAGGTGCTGTTTTATTATTCAAATTTTTTTTAAAATATTCCAAAAATGATTGACACGCATTATTATTTTAGTTACATTATAGCTACATTATAGTTTTAATTTAAATTATAACATAAATATCAATATGTTGTATAGAATTCATTTTCAGCATCAAAGGGCACATACACAATTAATCCCATGGTCATGACAAACAGCCGATAGTCTAAAACTCAGGACTAAAAAGCTCAACAGCAAAAACTTCGCATCATCTCATAAGCTTACCGGCTTAATATATAATCTGACAATAGAGAGTCACACGTTTAATAAATTAACAATAAAAAGCAAGGAGGTATAAAATGGCAGAAGTACCGGAAAAGATTATGACCTGGCAGATGGTTCAGCCGACATCTCGTGACAGGGAAACCAAAGAAGTCACCCCCGGAAAAATCGAAAAAACGGAAATACCCGTACCGGAATTAAAGCAAGGCGAAGTTCTGGTGGAAGTTGCCGGATGTGGTGTGTGTCACACCGACCTGGGGTACTTTTATGATGGCGTTCCCACTGTTTCAAAACCGCCCCTGACACTGGGCCATGAAATTTCAGGAACCGTGGTGGCAGGCGATGAAAAGTGGATGGGAAAAGAGGTGATCATTCCTGCAGTGATGCCATGCAGGCAGTGCATTTTTTGCAAAACAGGACGGGGCAACAGATGCCTTGCTCAAAAAATGCCAGGCAACAGCCTGGGGCTTTATGGCGGATTCTCCAGCCATATTCCGGTGCCGAGCGTTGATCTTTGCGAAGTCAAAAACAGAGGTGATGTACCGCTGTCTCACCTCGCAGTTGTTGCCGATGCTGCCACCACCCCTTACCAGGCAGCCAAAAGAGCCGATTTACAGCCCGGAGACAATGTGATTGTAGTGGGTATCACCGGCGGCGTGGGTCAATACATGGGGCAGGTCGCCAAAGCACTGGGCGCAAAAACCGTTATCGGAATCGCAAGAAATCAGGAGAAACTGGACAAGGCACTTAATTTTGGAGCAGATTTTTGCATCAACTCCACCGACAAAGATGCAAGAGCGGTATCCAAAGAGTTTAAAGGCTATTGTAAAGAGAACGGCCTGCCCGGTTTCGGCTGGAAGATCTTTGAGGTCACCGGCGCCAAAGGCGGTCAGGAAATTGCATTGAGCCTGCTTAGTTTTATCGGAAAGTTGATCATGGTGGGTTTCGGCATGGCAAAAACAGAATACATGATGGGCAAGCTGATGGCATTTGATGCGGATATTCTGGGAACCTGGGGATGCCTGCCCGAATACTATCCCATCGTTTTGGATATGGTGCTGACTAAGAAAATCGATATGGAAGCATTTGTTCAGACACGCCCGATGAGCACCATAGTGGAGACATTCGAAGAGGCCCATCGATCGTCACCCGACAAACGAATCGTGCTGACCCCTGATTTTTAGATGCGGTCCGTTGATAATGGACCAAAATCATTAACAAATAAAATTAAAAAAAGGAGATTAAAACATGTCTTTAGAATGGATGCCAAGAGATAACGAAAAAAAAGATCACGCATTGCATACCGATGTGCACTGGGGAACGGAGGCTCCCACTGTTGTTTATGAAAAGCGCCCTTTAACTGATCCTAAAGGAAACGTGGTGGAAGGGCTGTATGTATCATGGATTCGTCTGAACAATCCCAAACAGTATAACTCTTATACCACAGAGATGGTAAAAGGGGTGATTGCCGGTTTTGAGAATGCGTCCTTAGACAGAAGTGTAGTCGCAGCCGTATTTACCGGTACCGGTCCTTATGCATTCTGCACCGGAGGCAATACCAAAGAGTACAGTGAGTTTTACAGCTTGAGATCCGACGAATACGGCCAGTATATGGAGCTTTTTAACCATATGGTTGACAGTATTCTCGCCTGTAAAAAACCGGTGATTTGTCGTGTCAATGGAATGAGGGTGGCCGGCGGTCAGGAAATCGGAATGGCCTGTGACCTTGCGATTTCATCTGACCTGGCTATTTTCGGTCAGGCCGGTCCCAGACACGGGTCTGCCCCTGACGGCGGCTCGTCAGATTTCCTTCCCTGGTATCTGGGTATTGAAGATGCCATGTGGAACTGTGTGTCCTGCGAAATGTGGTCTGCCTATAAAATGAAAATGAAAAACCTGATCAGCAAATGTGTACCAGTGCTGAAAATAGACGGTAAATGGGTACGAAATCCCATGATCGAAACAGACAAGTATATCGAAGACGGAGAAATCGTTTACGGTGAGTACAAAACAGGGGATGCATTTAAAGAAGCCCGGGCTATTATCAAAGAGCATCAGCCCAATGCGGATTTTGAACTTCTGGACAAAGAAGTGGATAAAGTCGTCTGGACCTTTGCCAATCTTTTTCCCGGATGCCTGATCAAGTCCATCGACAGCATTCGCGCCAAGAAGAAATTCTTCTGGGATTACTCCAAGAATTACAACCGGCACTGGCTGGCTGCTAACATGGGCGGCGAGGCCTTCCTTGGCTTTGGTGCTTTCAATACCAAGAGAATTACCGGTCAGGATAAAATCGATTTTCTTAAGTTCCGTCAAAATATTGCCGAATGCAAAACATGGGATATGGATATGTTTGCGGACGTTTTGGGAAAACCGAAAGAATAGCTTCTCGTTAAACTATTTAGCAATACATATGGCGGGTTTGGTCTCCACTAACGGAGGCCGCCTGCCATTTTTTTTATCTTAAAAAATCGCTTGGTTGGGTCAAGCTGGAGATACTGGGCGATGACTGAACAACCTTAAAAGGTATTGTAGTTTTTGAACGTCGAACATCGAACGTTGAACATCGAATACTGAAATCGTTTCGCTCCGCCAATTTATACCGTTTCTCATAAATATATTCCGTTTTAAACGATGAAAAACTCGTATATAAGAAATCGTAAAGAAAGAACTAACTGTCTTTATAATAATTAATTTCGGTATTACAACTACTTCAAATAATAAACAATATTTCACTTAAGTTCTTTCTTAACGATTTCTAATACACTCAGACAGTTTCCTCATTTAAAACGGAACATATTTATGAGAATTACTATATACATTGGCAGAATACCTTATTCAAAATTCGATGTTGGGCGTTCGATGTTGAATGTTCATTTATTTGCCCTTATTTAATTTTAAACTTTCTATCTTAAAAAAAGATTCATCAAACTCAGGCCTGTCTTTATATCGGGCCATAAAAAATCCGGGCAGTTGTTCCAGGGTCTCTTTTTCAAACATTTTGGGATCTGCATCAATCCCTGCTTTTCGAAGCGCGTTCAGGATGTCCTTTGGCTTAGGCGGGCACCCTTTTACTTCTATCGCTTCCCCTATGTCCGGGTGATTCCGGTTCGCCTTGCACATACATTTTCCCAAAAGAATGGTCTTTTTTCTTTTTGAAGGTTTCATGATCTTCCCGGTAAGAATCTCCACATCATCCCAGGGGGTTCCCTTCCATGCAAAACGTATGGCAGACAGAACCAGGCCATTTATGCCGGAACAGTATGTACACATGGTTGAATCATATTTCCGGTAAAAGATGCCTGAAATACCCTGTTTCGCAAGGGGAACCGGCAGTGTGCAATCTTCATTCTCTGCATATTTAAAATCATACTCATGATAAGAGACAAGAGGGTCTATTTCTTCTCCCGCAATGTCAATATCCGAAAGGTCTGTGGGCCGGCTGCGTTTTTTTGCTGCATGGACAATATGCGGGATATCCGCCGGTTCATACCCCAGTAACCTAGTTCCGACCATATCAGCAGAAAGAATATCTGAAGAAGCCACCAGTAGATTGCTGCGCCTCATTTTTCCGTCAAACCCGGGTCCTCGTTCAAGGGAGTATATGCCATCAATCAGGGTAAAAATCGGTGGAAGCTTATCCGAAAGCCTGGATACATGATAGTGCAGGTCCTTTTCAGGATCCGTGCCGTGACATTTTTTCCTGGAAGAGATATCAATGATTCCTTTAAGATTTTTTATACCCAGGCTCACCATCGTCTGGTTATGGGCTTTCATTACCGGAAGATCCACAATAAAATCGCTATGTAAAATGTCCTTATTATAATTCAAAGTAAGCCCTTCTTCAATTTCGACTTTCTCAAAGGGTCGTTCAAATATATTGATATACTTTATGCCGTAACGGTTTTTCAATTTTTCATACCCGAGTGATTTAAATGCATGCGCCGGAGTATCTTTGTCACCCGGAGTCATGGTTACCATACCTTCACCAATGGTAATGTCTTTTATTCCGTGCTCCTTTAAAAGCACCACCATATCCTCAACAACCCTTGAAGTTGTGATGACCCCCCACTTGGGAAATTGAACGGCTTTAGCCCAAAAGACAATATTGGGTTTTATAAACACCCGTGCATTTGAAGATAAATCCTCCAAACCACCTGAAAGCTCTACCGCCTTACGTACAGATTCAAGTGGCGATTCATAGCGTACCACTGCAACCCGTGATTTTCTCATACTGTGACTCCTAAATTCGTAAAAAATTGATCTGTCTACGTGGTATGTTAAAGATGCTTCTCTTCTATATTGGTTGATATAAAGGGCTCAATCTTATAACTCGAGTTTCGCACCCCGGTTTGGCGGAAAGTAATGCTCTGACGGCACGTGAAACATAAAATCATATGTGAATCTAAACAGTTATGTTTTTTTCTGTAAGGGGATATGTGGGTCATCTGTTCCCCCTTTTCGCAGTGTCCGGATATTTGGGATAGACCGTCCCTTTTATATTGTTTAGCAACGGATAAACTTTATCCAAAATATCCGGACACGCTGCAACCGATTTAATTCATATCCCCTGGAAGAAAATAATATAACTGTCTCGATTCACAGCCTTTTCACCAATCGGCGCTCTAACAATTCCTGCTCCACCGTTGATAAGGGGTGCAACACTTGAGCTATAATTCTAACAACTCTTTTGAAGATAATCCATAAATATTTTTAAAATATCAACCGGTAAAAAAGTACGAGTAAAGCACTATTTTGCCAATACACCCATTTCTGCTTGTAATCTCGGTTAAAATGGTTATATTGCCCTATTCTCACTTTCCGGAATAATATGTACTATTAGGATTTTTAAATGTCGAATGTAATTCGAAACGATCACTTGAGAAACATTGCCATTATCGCCCACGTCGATCACGGCAAGACCACACTGGTAGACGCCATGTTCCGTCAAAGCGGCCTGTTCAGGGTCAACCAGGAAATCGACGAGCGGCTGATGGACACCATGGATCTGGAACGGGAGCGTGGAATCACCATTGCGGCAAAAAACTGTTCGGTGCTATGGAAAGATGTCCGGATCAATATCATCGACACTCCGGGTCATGCAGATTTCGGTGGAGAAGTTGAGCGCGCCCTTTCCATGGCCGACGGAGCCATTCTTCTGGTGGATGCTTCGGAAGGCCCCCTGCCCCAAACCCGGTTCGTTCTCAAGAAGGCTCTGGAAGCCGATTTAAAAATCATTGTGGTTATCAATAAGATTGACCGCCATGACGCCCGTCCGGACGATGTCTTGGACGAAATATACGATCTTTTAATCGACCTGGATGCATCGGACGATCAGCTTGAATTCCCTCTGCTTTACGCCATCGGCCGGGACGGTATCGCAATGGAAAACCTTAACGAGGAAGGGGTAAACCTGCATGTTCTGCTGGATACCATCCTGGAAAAAATCCCCGGCCCGTCCCATGATCCTGACGCGCCCTTTCAGATGCTTGTATCTGACCTCAGCTACTCGGATTACCTGGGTCGACTGGCCGTGGGAAAAATATTTAACGGAACCGCCCATTCCAGAGACAGCCTGGTATGCATCGGCAACAATGGTAACAACATACCGCTCAAGGTATCTAAGCTCCAGGTCCATGACGGCATGAAGTTAAAAGACGTAAATGAGGTCCAACCCGGGGATATTGCGGTGATGGCCGGTATTGAAGATGTTAAAATCGGCGACACCATCTGCAACAGGCAGGCTCCGAAAGCCCTGCCCCGAATCAGCGTTGACGAACCCACGGTGTCTATGGAATTTACCATCAACAACTCGCCCTTTGCGGGAAAAGAGGGAAAGTACGTCCAGTCGAGCCGAATCCGTGAACGCCTGTTGAAGGAGACCCTTCTCAATGTGGCCATCCAGGTGGAAAATACCCAAGACCGGGAAAGAATCCGCGTCAAGGGTCGCGGAGAGTTTCAACTGGCCATCCTTATTGAAACCATGCGACGGGAAGGCTATGAATTCAGCGTGGGACGGCCGGAAGTCATCTGCCGTTATGATCATGGCAGCAAGCTCGAACCCATGGAACGTCTGCTGGTCGACTGTGAGGAACGTTTTCTCGGTGTGGTAACGGAAAAACTCTCCCTTCGCAAGGGAAAAATGACCAACCTGGTTAACAATGGCAAAGGACGGGTACGAATCGAGTTTTCCGTGCCCACCCGAACGCTGATCGGGTACCGGGATGAGTTTCTTACCGACACTCGCGGCACAGGTATTATGTATTCCCTGTTCGACGGCTACGAAGAATTCAGAGGGGATTGCCCCAGCCGTTTTACCGGCTCTATTGTGGCCGACCGCACCGGAAATGCGGTACCCTATGCCCTGTTCAACCTGGAACCCCGGGGGCGGCTCTTCGTTGTTCCGGGTGATCCGGTTTACGAAGGTATGATTATAGGCGAACACAACCGGGGCCAGGATATCGCCGTGAATCCATGTAAGGAAAAAAAGCTGAGCAATATGCGGGCATCGGGAAAAGACGATAACGTCATTCTCTCTCCCATCAAACCGATCACTCTGGAACAGGCTATCAGTTTTATCCGTGAAGATGAGCTGTTGGAGATCACCCCATTGTCCATACGCATGCGAAAAGCGGTACTCTCCGGCCAAAAACGCCATACCCTTCGCGCCGCCTCGTTAAAAAAGAAGTAAGCGTTTGCCGGCTCGGATCTTACAAAAATTTTGAGTCATATTCTCCGATCAAGGGTTACCAATAAAATGATAAGATCACCTCACTTAAACCCAAGGAAACCATGAACAACGAAACCTTATTAGTAAAAATCGCCAAAGAGCAGGATCTAGATCTCAAGCAGGTTCAGGCCATCGTTTCCCTTCTCGGGGAAGGCGCCACCGTCCCCTTTATTGCACGTTACAGAAAAGAATCCACCGGAAGCCTTGATGAAGTCGCTGTTACGGCTGTCAGGGACAGGTTGAACCAACTGAATGAACTGAACAACCGGAAGGAAACCGTTCTCAAATCCCTTGAAAAACACGGTCACCTGACTGATGAACTTCATCAAAAGGTTCTGACCGCCGAATCCATGGCAGTACTAGAGGATATTTATCTGCCCTACAAGCCGAAACGGAGGACAAAGGCGGTTATCGCAAAGGAAAAAGGCCTTGAGCCGCTGGCTTTGATGATTTTTGAGCAGAAAGGTGTGGATCCGCTCACAGAGGCGAAAGCTTTCATCGATTCCGAAAAAGGAGTGGATTCGGTGGAAGATGCCCTGGCTGGAGCCAGAGACATCATGGCTGAAATGATAAGTGAAAATGACAAAGCCAGAGCATCTCTGAGAAATCTCTTTTTTACCAAAGCAGTGATTAAAAGCCGGATGGCTTCAGGCATGGAGGAAAAGGGAGCCAAATTCAGCGACTATTTTGAATGGGATGAACCGGTTGCCGGCATCCCTTCTCACAGGATGCTGGCTATGAGAAGAGGTGAAAAAGAAGACTGTTTAAACATTGATATACTTCCTGATGAAAAGGAGGCCGTCGTCATACTTGAGAAGTTGTTCGTTAAAGGTGAAAAGGAAGATTCGCTCCAGGTAAAACTGGCCGTAACAGACTGCTACAAGCGCCTTCTGTCTCGGTCCATGGAAACCGAAGCCAGGGTTCATGCAAAAGAAAAAGCAGACAATAAGGCGATTAAAGTGTTCGCCGAAAACCTTCGCCAGCTCCTTCTTTCACCGCCACTGGGAGCAAAACGTGTCATGGGAATAGATCCCGGATTCAGAACCGGATGCAAGGTGGTCTGCCTTGACCGACAGGGGAAACTGCTCCACTATGACACTGTTTTTCCTCACCTGTCTGAAAAAAAAGCTCTTACGGAAAAAGAGAAAATAAAGTCCCTGTGTGAACAGTTTAACATTGAAGCCATAGCAGTGGGAAACGGCACCGCAGGTAGAGAAACAGTAGCTTTTATTAAAACGATCCCTTTTTCAACCCCTGTGCAGGTGATCATGGTCAATGAAAGCGGTGCGTCCATATATTCCGCCTCCGAAGCGGCAAGGGAAGAGTTTCCGAATCATGATCTGACTGTTCGTGGTGCGGTTTCCATCGGAAGACGCCTGATGGACCCCCTGGCAGAGCTTGTTAAAATCGATCCGAAATCAATCGGTGTCGGCCAGTACCAGCATGATGTCGATCAAAAAGCCCTGAAACAGGCCCTTGACGATGTGGTCATGAGCTGCGTGAACGGGGTCGGTGTTGATTTGAACAGGGCAAGCTCCCAGCTTCTTTCCTACGTTTCAGGTCTGAACACAACCACCGCAAAAAACATTGTAGCGTACCGTGAGGAAAACGGACCCTTTCTGTGCAGAAAACAGATCGCAGATGTGCCTCGGCTGGGTCCGAAGGCATTTGAACAGTCTGCCGGTTTTTTACGAATCCCCGGAGGCGAAAATCCACTGGATGCCAGTGCGGTGCACCCTGAAAGTTATCCCATTGTGGATGCCATGGCCAAGGACCTTGGAGCAACGGTGGTGGATATGATGGAAAATCCTCAAATCAGGGATCAAATCGATGTGGCGAAATATGTGACCGATTCAGTGGGAATACCCACCTTAAATGACATTCTGGATGAGCTGGTAAAACCCGGGCGTGATCCTAGAAATAAGTTTGAAGAATTCTCCTTTGCTGACGGTATTGAAAAAATCGAAGATCTGAAACCGGGAATGAAAGTTCCCGGAATCGTTACCAATATCACCGCATTCGGTGCTTTTGTGGATATCGGTGTCCATCAGGACGGCCTGGTTCATATCAGTCAGATGGCAGACCGGTTTGTGAAAAATCCTGCGGATATCGTAAAGGTCCAGCAAAAGATAAGCGTTTCTGTGCTTGAAGTTGACCTTGCCAGAAAGCGGATTTCCCTTTCAATGAAATCCCGAGCAGGTCATTTTTCTGCCGGCGTAAAAAAACCTAGCTTAAAAAAAGTTCAAACCAATGCTCCGAAACCAAATAAAAAACAACATCATAACAAAAAACAAAAAATCAAGAATAGGCCGATGAACAATCCCCTGGCTGACGCATTGATAAAAAGCGGGTTTAAACATTGAGGGTGTCTTAAAAAGTCTCAACTAGTGCGCCGGTGGAGCTTTTTTCCCAAGCACATATCCCAGCCAGATTTCACCTGATCCGGTTTTTGAGCTGGACCTTGAAAAATCACAAACCCTATACCCATGGCTGTCAAATAAGACCCTGGCTTTTTGATCCTGCCACAGATAAAAAATTCTGCCTACCTCATCTGTTCTGGCCCCGATGCCCTCTTTTAATGTAATCAAAATTTTTCCAAAATCAGTCAGCGACTGTATTATATTTTTGAAAATATCAGAAAATCGATCGTGTGGAACATGAACCAGAGCACCGATAAGCATGATGGCATCAGCGGATATGACAGAAAAATCGTATGTTGCAAAATCTCCCTCAATTACCTCACATCCGGTGTTTTGCCTGGCAATTTTTACCAAACCGGAAGCGCGATCCAAACCGATCACATAAAATCCCTTGTTTTTCATCCACAGCAAATCCCGGCCTGACCCGCATCCCACATCAAGGACAGTCGCCCCTGCAATCAGTCTTTCTGCCAGAGGTTCCAAAAAGGCAGACGGATCCACCGCAAAGGTCTTTTCATGGTAGAGCCTATAGTTTTTCTGGTAGTAATCTGTCATACGCGTCAGGAACATCCTACATGCTTATAGCAGCTATACTATTTCTCATAAATTTTCATGCCAGGCTGGGCACAACGATTCATGAAACCTAAGGTTCGTCCGGGGGATTGCCTATTGGCCCATTACAAAACTTAACAATCTGATCTAGAAATTAACCTACGGCAGCTATCTCGCTTCAATTAGATCTGAGCCAGCCCCAGAGGACATAATCCCACGGCGACGTTGATCGTCTCTGCCTGTATGGGTTGAACTGAGAAGATAGGGGGCATGTAAGACACCGATCTCATTTGTTAAGTTTTGTAATGGGCCAATAGGCAATCCCCCGGATGAACCGACCTAAGATTGAAAAACTGCTGTTTTTTTAATGAATATGTTCCGTCTTCAGCCTTCAGTCTATCCACCTCAGCAGTTACACATTTTGTTTTAACTCCTTTACCAGGGGGCCGTCTTTTCTCCATACCCAGCAGGTACCAATAAGATAATTGTTTAAAATTTCGGGAGAAATCTCATTGTCCCCTTTTTCTTTATTTCGATAAACCCAATAGCCCTGGATAATTGCAGGCGCCATGGAAAGAACAAGCGTTGTCAGATGGAGACAACCTTTAATCCCACCCAAAGTTTTTTTGACTTTCGATGTAAAACCCGGTGCAATGCACATGCCTTTTAGCTTTTGCAGGCTGTCAGACATTTGAATGCAGTCCTCATGTGGAGTCCCTGGCATATCCACCTTTATTTCCTTTATGGTTAGTGATAAAGACTCAATTAGCATCTGTACGATCATATGGTGTACCGTCTGGGGAGGATGCTTTTTCCCGGAATTTTGATAAAAAGGTATCAGACGATCCTCTTTTAATATTCCCTCAACGATTATGTTTTCGCCGTCTGATTCATATGTGGAAATTTCAATATTTCTGTGGTGAATTTTTCTACCCTTGCTGCTGTCCAATGCGCTCATCTCTCCCTCCGTCAGTTTGGTTTTCTATCCATTTCATGATCAGATTCACAATAAATTCAACTTCATGATCAGTTAACGTCCTGCCTTTTAGTATTTTATGCCACTTCTGCAGGCAGCCCCGGCAGCATGTTGCGGTTGCATGCTGTGCTATAAAAACCGGATGCCCCTTCATGGGTGTCTGTTTGCCATCATTCTTTGGAAACTGAAGTGCCAATCTTGAATTGATAAAATCAAATGCATGACCCTTAATGGTGGCAAGCCCTTTATGCTGAATATATTGTCGGTCCCTGTCGGTGAGTGTAAATTTTGCTCGAAAAGATGACCGTTTCAGCCATTCAAGTGCACGGTCAATCTTTCCAGATGGATAAATTTGATGTGTTTGATTTTTCAAGCCGGCAGGCCTATGATGGTCACTTCAATAGATCGTGTCCTGGGGCCGTTGTCATGGTTGATCGCAACCAGTTGCTGCCATGTTCCCAGTTTCAATTGACCGCTTCGAACCGGCACTGCAATGGAAGGTCCCATAAGTGCTGCCTGGACATGGCTGTGACCGTTACCGTCATGCCAGGCTTTTTCATGTTCGTATTCAAGACCGGGCGGGGCCAGCCGGTTTATGGCCATTTTCAGGTCCTCAACCACACCGGGTTCAAATTCAATGGTGGTAAGAGACCCGGTTGAGCCTATCATGGTGGCGGTAAGATTTCCGTTTTCAATCTGTGACTCTTTTATCAGTTGACGAATTTCCGGTGTGATATCAAAAATATCAGGCCCGGCTTTCAAACTGATTTCAATTGATTTTATAAATACGGATAGTTGTTTCATATATTCCATTTTATTTCCTGTTCCCATAGAGATCGTTTGATTTAAAAACTATGTAAAATTAGCTGTTCAGTCAAGCACTTTTGCCTTTCTGTTTAACGGTCACCAATGGCTAAATATTTGAGGGGTCGGGGAGCTTTTCAATTTCTACTCAGTTTATCCGGAGAAGCGCTAACAAATAAAGCCTGTTCAACACTTATTTAAATTAATAATAACAAGATGTTAAACGGGGACTAAGACTACAGTTACCCCCACTTTAATGCGTTTGGGAGTAGGGGGTTTCTATTAAAGCCAGTATTTTA
>JAXHVO010000126.1 GCA_034189135.1 Thermodesulfobacteriota bacterium
CTAATTAGAACTTATCCTTTTCATATTTTTTAATATTTCATAGAAAATAATCCGTCTAAATCGGCTGTTTCGCCCCGGCGTTGATAATAGAAATTTCGGCGGAAAGACATTATAAGCGATTTTTTCTGCGAAACCATTTGCTTTAAGCTTGCTTAAAACCACATCAGGAATATCAGCACCAACCAGTTCTCTGGCAAATCGAAACCCCTGTCCTGCAGCAAATCCTTGAAAACTCTTAAGCGAAAAATCGACAACCCAGTCCCAGTCAATCTTATCGTTATCAATTTTAACGATCTGTCTGATATCAACAAGCCGAACCAGACGGTCAAGTTTATGTTCCCATGAGAAATGCAGACATGATGAAAGAAGCAAATGATTCACTGACAAACTTTGTATTGGAAAACCATCTAATTCAATGGTTTCTGTTTCTTCCCAAAAATTTGTCGACTGGTACATTTTTAGACAGATAGCCGGGTATGCATCCCAGTGCAATTCGACGGTTACCCGGCCATCCGTAAAAGGCCACTCACCCCTTTTATTCCAATAATCTTTCTCACCTTCAAAACAAAACCCGAGATTATAAAGTATTTTTTCTGCAGTTTTCAGGTCTTCACGTCTAACGATTATATCAACATCCCTGAAATATCTCAAAAATGTTCCCGGGTAATATTTTAAAGCCAGTCCCGGACCACGAAGCAGAATAGCCGATATTCCGTTTTTCTCCAGTTTACTTAATATTTTTTTGGCTGTGGATTGCATTTGAATAGAATGAGCAACAGCCTCGGTTATTTTCGATTTGTAATCAATCGTTATATCCTGCAGAATATCTTCATTCAGACCGGAAAGCCATTTCAGTAAAATGATTTCAATTCGATGGTACTTCATCCATGAGAAAAATTCTGGTGAAGTTGCTTGATCAAAAAAACGTTCTAACGTTTCCTTGTCAACCTTAACATTATCAAGAGCATGCCTTAGCATGGTCTGCAATAAGAATTGTTTTTCGGCAACGGATAAATGATATGCTTTTTTTAAAGTAAAGCTTCTCTTTTTTCTACCGAGTTTTTCACTGTTATCCGTCTTTAAAAGTGATGCAGATGGATTTCCAAAACTTCCGGTTGCTGCTTTATCCGCCATCCATCTGCCCAAATAATCCGGATCAAATCCGGTTACCAGTTCATATGGAATTGTCTGATCCAGAAGGCGCCAAACGCATTCAATTCTTTTTTCCGCTATTGATTCACTACGAGCAAAGGTATTGCTTTTTAATAATGGGTTTAACATAGCGCTGCCGGTAACAGGTACAAGCTTCGGCCCGTTTTTTCCAATTTTAACAATAATAATTGCTGAAGCACGCACAAAATCAATTACACGGCTTGGCCTAAATATTTCTCTGGGATCAACCGGTATTTTTGCTTCCCTGCTCTGTTTTAAGAGTTTTTTCAGGAAAGATAATTCAGGAAAAAATTCGATGGTTTTTTTTGAAACATTCATTTTCTCTCGAATGGATTCAAAAATAATACCATTGCCTGTCGGAGATGCCACCACAAGGTCATCGGATATTAGGCTAAAACCTTCTCTTGCCATGGAAAAGGCGGTGGTGGTTTTTCCACCTCCACTGTCGGCCAAAAGTAATATCCCATCCCGTTCGGGAGTTCCAACGCAACCTGCATGCATGAGTAATTTTCCCTTTTTCAGCAACAGTTCACCAATAACGGGAATAAGCACTGATTGGAAAATAAGGGGTGTCGATATTTTCGTCAGTTTCTGGCAACACATTTCAATATTTATAAAAGGCGGATAGCATACAGCGTAAGATGAGCTCTCCTTTCCTTTGGCCAGCAATGCAAATTTTCCATCCGGTCGGGATAAAAACATAGGATCATCACCTGCGCTTATTTCCTGAAATTTACGACTGATGAATAAGGGCATTTCTTTAAAAAAAGAATTATCTTCTAAAATTTTCCCCCTTAGCGTAACATCAATATCTATAGATTCAATTCGGCTCAAACTAAAAGCTTTGTCTATAGCTTTTTCAAGTACTTCAGGCATATCCTGCATATGGATTTTCAACCCAGCCAGCTCGTATGCGTTTATTTTCTCGTGCATCTATTTTTTCCCGATTTAATAATTAAATCGTTTTTTCTTCCGGTCTTGCCTGTTGCGGGGGAAGGCGGTTTAATGAATTTATTGCATGAGCCAGACACCCCCCTGAACACTGCCCTCTGCGAAGAAAATCACACCTTATGCATTCCGGCATACATCCCAGCGCCCGATATGGCTTTATCAGATCCTTGTAAAATCTTACCGCATCGTTTCGATTTTGAAAATAATCCAATTGAGATACCAACACCTCGGAAAGCGGAAAACAATGCCAGATATCTAACTCCTTTCCTATATCTAAAATCGGATTGCAATTCATAACAAATCCCTCACTACACTTCATTAGAATACCGATTTCTTCTTCATCGAACATACACAAAGTAAGTCCGCAATCAAATCCGACAAGTATATCTTCTTTTATACACTCTTTTACCATTTGAATAATCGCCTTACCGGTTTCCCTATATTCAGACGGTTTAAGAAATTCATTCTCCTTTCCAACAATAGGTTGTGCAATTCCGATCCTTATCCGTTTTTTTAATTTATATCTTTTTATATAATCGATAAGATAATTGTATTCAAACTGAGGAGAGGTTAGCGTTATTCCTACTTGAACGACTTTGCCCAACCGGTGCAAAGCATAGTTTCTCATTGCTATCTTTCGATCTGAATCATTCGCTTGCGGGGATACATTGCAGAGCATTGAAATTTTATTGTCAGGAATTCTCCTTAAAAAATCGGCAATTTCTTTTTTCATTATTCCGTTTGTAAAAACATGAACAGAAAAGCCCTCATCCAAAGCCTCTTCAACAATCTCAATAAATTCAGGGTGCAAAGTCGGTTCGCCACCAAGTAACCGCAGTTGACGTTCGCCTGAATTCATCATGAATTTCATTACCTTACGGATATTCTCCCGTGACATATTGGAAGACTGTTTCCCACGTTCCTTTTGCCCCACTCTCGACTGGGCAAAACAAAATGAACATCTTCGATTGCAACGGTCGGTTATTAGCAGATTCGCCATTTCATACTCCCTTAATTAATTCTTTTTAATCAGTGATTATTAATTTAGATTCTTTACCAAACTTGTAATCCTTCATTCTCCCCGTCCTCTTCCTGATAACATGGAGGCATACACGATTCTTTGCTGATAAGGCCCAGTTCGTTAAAATGCCTGATTATTTCATCTGCATCTTCAATTGAACCAATCGAACGCCTTACAATTATTTCCGGCATTTTAAGCCAGGATCTGGAAGTCATGACATTTTTAAAAATATCTGTCATCTCATTTATCCATTCTTTTTTATTTATGAGTTTTTCTGAAGGAATCGTAATCATTGTAATATTAATATTAACAAGTTCCTCAATCATTTTTCTAAATTCACTAACAGCTATTCCTTTTGGGATAACCACAACTTCAATGAATGGATGCACCATGGCTTTACCTTTTAAATCAAATGAACGGCTTAGATCTTTCAGTACGTTCAGCGCCTGAGATGCTTTGTCCATATTCATATCTGGCGGAGTATTTAAATGTTCGTTTGAAAATTTTACAAAAGTCTTAAAATGCCATATACCTCGACTTATTAAAAGCTTATTAAAATCCGGTTCGGTCAGCGTTTCCAGCGGCGTTATTAGATTCACCCGCACAGCTCCTGCAAGCTGCAATTGTCCTGCCATCTGAATAAGCTTTTCCTTTTGAATTTTATTGCCCATTTTTATATCTACATCACAGCCACTAACCATATTTAAGTCCAGCATCGTACCGTTTTTTGCTCCTGAGGCCTCAAAGGCATGACATCCGGGGCACTGCAACGAACAGTTTCCCTTCAGCTGAACCGTATATTTTTTTAAACTACTTCTTTGAACATTTGAAATCCAGGGGAATTTATTATAAATACCTATATTTGAAAGATTGTATCGTTTCTCAAGAGCTTTTGATGCTGCTTGAATAATCTTCAGATTTCCCTGCGATATCCATTTCGTCTCATAAACTGTATAGGGTGGATCATGATCAAACTGATAACCGTATTCATCTGCTTTTTCTCTAAGTTCCGTTCCGTTCAGAAGACATAACTCATTTAAAAATATACGAGTTGGTTTTTCATTTATCACGAAACGGATTCCCCGCAAATAAGTTGCCATGGTCTCATATGGAAGACCGCAAATAAGATAAAGATTAAACGAATCACATTTTTTTCTAAGCCGTTCTATTCCATAACGAAATTTATCAGGTGCATATCTACGATGGATCGCTTTAAGTGCGGAAGGATTAACGGTCTGCAACCCGATATCGATTATAGAACAGGCACTCAGGCACTCGGCAACTTCATCTGTTATACTTTCCGCATAGGCTTCCACTGAAAAATGTATTTTAACTTTGTCACAGGAAAGCCTCTTTATAAAATCTGTCAACTCTTTCAGGTGTTCCGGCCTGTTATGACAAAGAATGGGATCCATAATATGAAAATATGCCGCACCACGCTGTGCCATATATTCAATTTCCCTTATCAGCCTTTTAACTGATGCTGTTCGAACTCGATCTTTTTTTGCCCCTTCGAAGCAAAAGCTGCATCTGAAAGGACAGCAACGGCTCCCTTCCAGTAATATTCCCAGTTTCTGTTTATCATTTACCGGCACCAGTCCTGATGTAATTGGTGAAGGAATATCATCCAAGGACTCAATAAGTTGTGCAGTTCCTGTATACTTTATTTTGCCATTATCACGGTAATGAAGGCCGGAAACATCGGCTGGATTTTGAAGCTTTTTGGTGGATGGAACCCAGTTTTCAAGAAATTGCATGAATGGGATTTCACCTTCTCCATCAATAATATAATCAATTTCAGGGACCATCTCGAGATAGTCTATAACCGAGCGTGTGACTTCCTGTCCTCCTGTGACAATTGCTGTTTGTGGAAGACGTTTTTTAAGCAGTGCTGCAAGCTTAAAGCATGTGTTCCTGTTCCATATATTGACAGTTAATCCTATTATATCGGGCATTAAACTGCAAACAGTCTGTGATAACTCATTTAAATTTTCATCAATATAAACTTCGATAAATCGTATATCAAATTTTTCGCTTATTTTTTCATCTGTACATCCCAGCAATGAAAGTATCCTTACGGGCAGAGAATAATATCCGGGCACATTAAGTGCAATCAAAAGCACTCGTGTTTTGTGACTGTCAAATGTTTTTGGATCTGATTTTAAAGACAATTCAAGGTGTGTCATGCTTATTTTCAGTTTTTTTTCTCTTTAGTAATTCCCGGCTGATTTTATCGAATTTATCATCCAGCTTCTTTTTCCAGTTTTCTTCCAGTTTCTTAGATTTTTCTTTAACTTCACAGGTCAGTTTTTTTAAATCAACCTGTCTTTGAATTTTGACATAGCCCTGACACAGGTTGTGAGAGGCGTTGTCATCCACTACCGACATGAATGCTGCTATCTGACTTAAGTTAAAAATTCTTCTTCTTCTTGAAATGGGTCGGATAAATGAAATGCCCTCATAATCAATTAATAAAAAATGAAAGCGAGAATGATCTGATATCCGTACAAGAAAATTCCCTGCATTTAGATCGTTACAGTAAATTCGCTTTTTCTGTAAG
Organism: Thermodesulfobacteriota bacterium; assembly: GCA_034189135.1. Taxonomy (NCBI): domain Bacteria; kingdom Pseudomonadati; phylum Thermodesulfobacteriota; species Thermodesulfobacteriota bacterium. The sequence goes on from JAXHVO010000126.1 coordinate 5,706, forward strand.
AATGCAATAAACTCACCCAGAGAGTTGCTTAACTTTTTTAGATCACCTCTGCTCAAAGGACCACATAAATCTTTATTCTCCCCGTCGTATAATCCTTTCTCCTTTTTTCTTCGAAGAATTTGATCGCCGGTATTTGATTTTCCTGCAACATACCTCACCATCAGATCCCGAACAGAAATAGCATCTTTAATCCATTTTGATGCAAACAAAGATCTTCTTGGGAAACCAGCAATCCCCATATCATTATATGCTCCAACCGGGTCAGGAACATCAACTCCATGTGATATAAGTTTCCGAGAAACCCTGTAATCCCGAAACCCGCCTTTTTTTAATCCTGCAAAATTATAAAAGCGCTTCCATTTATTTGGGAACAGATAGATTTTCACAAATAAGTCATTTCCACCACTGATTTCATTGGGAACTTTTAATATTACTTTTTCTTCATCCTTCCTAATAACAGTGCATCCGCTATAATTATTAATTATTTTTGAAAATATCTTTTTCACTCTTTACGCCTGTTTATGTATGAATCCGGCATGCCTTAAAGCTCCGGTTAGCTGAATGTGACTTTTCAAAAGGTTAAAATTTTACTCTTCCTAAATCTTCATTATATACTTTGTCAGGATTGCATTCTAAAGCTTCTCCATTTTTAAGTAAGATAGAGCGATCACTATGCCTAAGAACGCTTTTTCTGTGGGAAACATTGATAATAATAAGGCTTTCAGCTAATTGATCCACGTAAGTTAATATTTCTTCTTCTATTTTAGAATCCAATTCACTTGTTGCTTCATCAAGGATAAGCAGAGAAATGGGTCGTATCAAAGCCCGAGCCAACGCGATTCTTTTTCTTTCTCCTCCAGAAAGAAGACTTCCTCTTTCTCCTACCATAGCGTGAATACCACCAGGTAACCTCTCAAATATTTCATCACAGCCGGCCAGCCGTGCGACCTCAATAATCCGGTTTTGGTCTGCTTCTTGATAACCGTATCTGATATTTTCTTCGATGCTTGCATGGAAAAGAAAAGGTTCTTGTGTAACCACCCCAACCTGCTTCCTCCAGGAATACGGGTCTAATGCTGTTAAATCTATACCATCGATCAGAATTTTTCCTGAAGAACATTGATAAAAACCAAGGATTAACTCAACAAGTGTTGTTTTTCCAACACCGCTTGGACCAAATATTGCGATTCTTTCACCCTTTTTTGCTTTAAATGAAATATTACTAAAAATGGAATTTTTTCCGTCATATGAAAATGTGATGTCCTGCAGTTCGATGGACTGTGCTGCAACATCAATTTTTTTCAAGTTAGACGTTGTTTCCTCTAAATCACCGCATAACCACTTAATCCTTTGCATAGCCGCCACTGATCTTTGTATGGAAACCATTGAATTTGAAAATGTTTTTACAGGAGACCTTAAAGAAAATGCTGCGGTAAGGCACCCGACAATTGCTGCCGGAGTTGTTTGCCCAAGTTTTAACTGAAAGTATGCAATAATGGCCATTACCGTAATCGCCAGTACATTTAAGATTTCACTGGTCGGTCCAACAAATGATTTAAGAAGCACCGTATGTTTTCTATATTTTATAAGTTTTCTTCCCAGTTCGACAATTTTTTCTTTTTGCTGCTTTTCAAGCCCGAATGATTTAACCTGTTTAACATTTGTGAGTGACTCAATCATTACACCCAGCATATTGCCCTCATGCTGCAGATAACTCCATTCGGCTTTCCGTGCCCTGTTCCCGGAAAATGTAACAAAAAAACTCAAAAGCGGTATCGAACCAATGGCAAGCAACGAGAGTATCGGATTAAAGTAAAGCATTGCACCCACTAAACACAATATACTTGCCGGAGTCTGCCAGAGAACATAAAAAAGCTCAACCACACCGCCTGCTGTAACCTGTGTGTCATTACTGATCATACTGCCTAACTTACCAGTATGTTTGTGCATATGAAATTCCAGTGGCCGTTTTTGAATGCGCTCATAAATTTCATTTCGCATGTCGTTTGTCATTCGGACATAAAGCATTGTTAAGATATATTTATTAAACATCGCCAGCCCGCTTCTAACGAAAACAGAACCGAATCCGATTGCCATCCATATAATAATTTGAGAAATCGATGCGTTCTCACCAAATAATTTTGTTACACGATTAAATGCCCATGGAAGGACTGTACCAAGAGCCGCAAGCGGAATGGAAGCTAAAAAAGCCCAGATAAGATGTTTAATATACGGTTTTGTGTATTCATATAGAAATTTGAGGTATTGACGATTTACCGCTGTAAATTTTCCGTTTTTGTGGGAGGTATCCGAATCGGTTTCGTTCATTGCAAAGCGGGAAATCTGTGGCATTACATATCCTCCGATTATTAACGGTTACAATCTGTAGCTTAGACAAGCACCGACGCAACGCCCACCTTTCCATAAAGGGCAATCATAGCATTCTTCAAGAAGCGGTTTTTTCATCAGTTTTATGATTTGAGTTTTAAACATCCCCGCCGCATCTTTAAGATTTTTGAATTGAGAAATGTCTTTCCTGGAATTTAAGCTCACTCCCAAACACGGCACAAAAGAACCGTCAGGATAAACAATCATATTATTTGAAAAATTTAGCAGATGGACGGAACAATTAACACACATTGACCCATTTGAAAAAAATTTTTTAGCCGTTGCAGCGGGGAGTTTACATGGGAAAAAAGGTTTTGCCAGCACTGTTGCCATGCTCTTTTTTTCCCCTTCGATTACGAAAGAAGATAATAGATCTCCAAATTTTCTCAGGTTTTCTGTCTCAACGTACTGGTTATGCCTGCCCGCATTGGGCATAGGTATTGCTGCACGAATTTCCCTAATATTTGCTTCTGCAGCAACATTAAAATATGGCAAAATGTTTTCATCAGGACTGTCAAAGTTACAACGCATTGCCACATAAGCCCCTTCTTTAACTAACAAATAAGCATTTTTAATATATGTTTGCAGCATTTCAGTTGAAACAAGAACTTGAGGCGTCAAATGCATGGTAATACAAAGGGGCCTTGATCTTATAATTGCTTCCACAGCTTTACGGGAACATAAACCGTTAGTCGCAAGGTAAACTTTAAAACCTCTTTTGGATATCAGTTCTAATAATTCGGAAAAATGACTGTAGATTGTGGGTTCTCCCCCCGTAAAACCGATTCGTTTAACACCGCATTTTTCCGCCCAATCGAGTATCTTCAACGCTTTATTAAGAGCAAGTTCGTTTCTCTGATTGACCTCAACACCTGCTGAAACACAATAACTACATGTTAACTGGCATGCCATAGTAGGTGAAATAGACAACTGCTTTGGGAATTGCCTGTTGCGTAGGGAATTAACCTTCTTTTTAAAAGATTTTTCAAACTCCGACATGTTATACTGTTTTAATCTTTTAATAAAAAGGCGTTCAGCGCCTTGAAATGTAACCATTTGATCAAGATAAAAATCAGCTCTTTTTTTATCTAAATTTTTAACTTTTTGTATACAAAGATCGACAAAATCTCCGTCTTTACCCCAGCCGTCACATAACCCCTTTAACCAGTCAGGAATTTTTGTATTATTTGTAATTTGAACCGGAGAATCATCCGACCATCTTTCCATAAGAGAAGCCATCGGCACAAGGCCAAAAAGAGCCTCTCTTGCAGCATCAACAATATTTAAAGATGGGTCTGCCAATAAATCTATTAATTCGGTAACCGCTCCCTTCCCGCCTGTTTTTTTTAATTGCCGAATTTTTAAATTTTTAACCAGATTATCTATATCATATATAGATCTATGCATATTAAGCTGTGTTTATTTACCAGACTTTAAATTTGAACGTAGAAATAAAAATTCCATCCCAAAGTCAGTAAAGTTAACTAGAACTCTGGGATGGAATCATATTGCTTCACGAAATAAGAAATGAACTTGAACAACTTCTAACACATCTGCGAAATGGCGTCCGTTTTTTATTTTTCTTATGGTTTAATAAAAAATTTTTGCTCTTCCTCTTTATAGGTAAAAGTTAGCAAGGCCACCTCCAACCGTAATGCTTAATAATAATAATAATAATAAGTTACGGTGCTTACTGATTCAAGCGGATCATGCTTGGTAAACACAGGAGTTAAGTACGGCTTTTTTTCGTTGTCCTTTACTTCTATTTCTAATTTCTTATTGTTTTCTTTCATACACATACTCCTCCTTTATGGTTATACGGTTTTGTGAAGCAAACGCTGTTCAATCATACTGGAAATAAAATCCTCAATCTCCCTGTCAGCCTTTTCGTGCGAAACATCATATTCGTCAATAATTTTAACTTTTATTTCTTCAACACTTTTTTCATCCGTTATGGCCTTCCAGATACATTGAGCGACATCATTTAAGGTAAAATATTCCCCGGATTTCAAATTTAAAATAACAATTTCGTCATTGACGTTTCTCCATGCAATATTTTCTGTGGTTTTGAATTTTGTATCGTTGGATATTTCCACCTCAAGCAATCCTTTCTTTCAGCCTTCAACTTAAATCTCAATGCAAGATCTGTTTTATTTATTTAAAACCAATATAAATGTCAACTTTTAATTTCTATCTACCTAAAACAATATGGTATAAAAGCCGATTCGCGTACATTCTAACATAAACCTAATCAGTTGCCATACTGGATAAATCCGAATAAGGCATATATCTTTTCATTTTTTAAGCAAATTTATAATGGGCTTTATTGATTTTTTTCTTTTTATTTCTTCATTATCTAAAACTTTTCTGTCAAACTCAGGACCGATCCAGTAATTTACCGCTCTATCTTTATTAAACCCCATATTGTGAGGGTAAAGCTGAATTGAGTTTGGCTTCTCCTGAAAAGGTTGTCCGAAAAGTGTTAACCAGGAGTGTGCCTTCATATTTTCAGGCGAGCTTAATGAGCGACCTCCAATGTTCATTACAACCGGAACTCCCCTTTTTCTTAAGATAGTTGCAAGTCCATAGGATCTGTAAAAACATAGATGATCCATTTTTATAAGAATAATACTTAGAATAGAGTCGAACCATTTTACTATTTTATTACTCATTTTATCGTTAATTTTTGTATGGGTAGATACAGGAGGAAGAGAAATAGCACCCTCAATTTTGGATCTCCTAGTTTTTACAGCTTTCATCAGTACATAAATTATTTCTATTGTTATAGAAATCCGCCACATCGAGACTATTCCTGATAAATCATAATGTTCATTATTAAAAAGGAATCTTTTATCAATTCTTAACGGGCTGTTGCCCAAATCCAAATATGGTAAAATTTAGCAATTTAGTCAAGAACTGCATTAAATAAATCCTGGCTTGCTTTTGACGACTTTCATCAGCTATTGCAATGGTGATTGCTTTTTTGTGGACATCCATACCAATAAATTTTACAGTGTTCATGGCCTGCCTCCTTGGTTGTGGCTCTGAGTTAAGGGTTATTAAATGCCTTACATAACCCACGTTTGTAAAGAAGGCAGGCTTTTTTTCAAGGCATCCAGCAGAAAATTATCATGGACGAGAATGGGCCCTGAAAATTGCTCGTCGGAGCCCATGATCATTTTTTGCGGTTTACAGGCTTTTCATGTCGTAAGTGTCAATCATTATGTCTAATAAGTTAAGTTCTTACTATGTCGCGATATTGTCGCAAAATGCCACAAAATCACTTTTGGGCAACAACCCGTTAATTTTTATCCGCAGTCAATAACCACCCTTAAAGGGGTGGTTATTGACTGCGAGGTTTACAGTAAATTATTACAGTTATTAATGCGATTATGTTTAATGCTGTCCAAAATAATTAAAAATTATCCTTTTTAAACCTAAGCACCTGATTATACAAGGTGTCATCTATAAATGGACATTCAGGTTGTTCTATCCTGAAAATGCTGTCCAAATAAAAACCGATTTTGGACAAGAGTGATACGCAATAATGAAAATAAGTATTGTCTTTCCAGTTTTTAATGAACAACTACTCCTTAGATATAACATTCTTAAGGTTTTTAATTTTTGCAAAGATCAATTAAGTGAGAATTGGCAAATTATTATTTCAGACAATGGTTCAAACGACAAAACTACGGAGATTGGAAAGGATTTAGAACGCAAATATCAAAAAATTAGATATATAAGAGTAAAAACGCAAGGCAAGGGAGAAGGCGTTATTTCTGCATGGCAAATTTTTCCCGCAGATATTTACATTTTCATGGATATCGACCTCGCAACAGATCTATCAGCTTTGCATGACCTAATTAATGAAATAAAAAAAGGCAATGACATTGTCGTTGGCTCTCGGTTTATTACAGGCGCAAAAGTCAGTCGTTCGTTGTTTAGAAAAATACTTTCTTATGCTTTAAAGCTCGTCCTCAAGGTTCTCTTGCACCCACCAGTTCAAGACATGCCTTGCGGTTTTAAGGCAGTCAATCAAAAGGTAATTAATGATATTGTTCCTAAAATACAAAATAAAACTTGGTTTTTCGATACAGAAATGTTAATTTTAGCTCAAAAAGCTGGATTAAAAATAAAAGATATTCCAATTATCTGGAACGAAGACACTAACAATAAAAGACAAAGCAAAGTTGGTATTTTTAAAGTTATCAAAGAATACATAAAAAATATCTATTTGATGGTTACGCAAAAGCAAGAATAACTTAACCAATGAATGAAGCTCCCCGCCGAAAGCGGACGGGGTATAAAAAGTCTTAATTAATATTAGCCTTTTTACTTGTTTTTTTCCTTTTTGATGCCTGTAGTTTTCTTTCCTCTAAACGTCGACAATTACTCGATCAATCACGGGCAGGTCTATTCCAAAGAGAATCGCTTTGTAAACTTCCTGCTCATAAAGCGCTAGCATGTCCATTTCATAGAGATCTATTGTAAGGGGGAAAATGCCAAAGGCAAAACACTCAACCTCATCACCCCTGTTTAAGCTGATCCAACCGTCCGCAATATGTTGAAAATTAATCTATAAGAAAAAATGAAATATCTGTATTTTTACCCAACCTACTCTAATACATATATCTTGTAAATCTTTACTGTTTGACACACAAGTCTCCCTCCTCTACAAATATATTTCTAAAAAAGAAAGGAAATCCTTAATATTTAGCATATGCTTTTAAAAGTAAATTTTCAAAAACTTATCAAAATTACCGCTGATATTATCATGCTGCTCTGCGTAGTAGCCATGGCTATTTCTCTTTCAGGTGGCTTCCAAATTGAAATATTCGGTTTTATCCATTTATCTATTCATAAGTTCCTGCAACCGCTTAGTATACTTTTTGCGGTGTTTTTTCTTCGTCTCTGGATAACTTCGCCATCGGGACTGGGAATTGTTGGAAAGCTTGATTTCTGGTTAGAACGTGCCGGACAGTTCGTTTGTTTCGTATCATTCTCGGATAGAGGTCAACCCAGAAAATATGTGTATCTCTTTTTCAAATGGACAGGACTTCGTATTCCCGATACAGACCTGCAATGGAACGGTTCGCGTTTTTCTGCGGTGGTTACAATTCTCATGATTTTTATTCTGACGGGGATGCCGACTTATCGTTTTTTAAATTGTGGTAGCGCAGATGACCTTACTGTCTTTGTGGATGCAATGAACAGCGCAATAAAGGGAGGATTGTTTGAGAACTGTGCACATTTTCACCAGTTTAATACCATAGACGAAATAATATCCTCAAACCACCCGAAACTATCTTCCTTTGCTGCTCATTTCCGTCCGATTCTTTTTCTTTTAATACCTTTTTATTGGCTGGCTCCGCATGCCATTACTCTATTCCTAGTTCAGGCCATAATCATAGCTGGGAGTATCCGGCCTTTCTATAATCTGGCGAATGCATTTTTACAAAGAAAAGACTGGGCCTTTGCTATTACAACCTGTTATTGCCTCTACCCCTCAATTATATCAACATCCAATTCTTTTTTCCCAGGTACGTTCTCTATAACTTTTTTGATGTGGGCTTTCTGGCTTCTCTGGCAGAAACGCTACTTATTGATGGCCCTGTGTCTTTTTTTGACTTTGTCATGCAAAGAAGTAATGGCTTTGCCGGTTATATCATTCGGCGCATATGTTTTCTTTTTCAATCGTAAACGGATAATTGGAACCACCATAATCGTGGCAAGCTTGTTTTGGCTTTTCGCAAGTATTAATTTGATTATCCCATCGTTTATGCCAGCCGGCTCATACGCGTGGACAGGTCTTTATAAGAACTTCGGTTCATCATTACCACAAATTATTCAAACTATACTTCTTCACCCGTATAAACTCATCCCTTATATATTTTCTTTAACAACCTGGAAGTATTTATTTCGTCTGCTTTTTCCTGTCGCTTTTTTACCTGCTCGTGCCTGGCGTATTTGGCTTCTGGCTCTTCCAGTACTTGCACAGAATATCTTAGCTGGAGATCCGGGAATGATTAGATATCGGCACTCTGCAGGCTTATGGTCTGCATCGATTGTTCCTTTTACCTTTATTGCTGTTCTATGGGCTTTACGTTTTATGAAGAAAAATCACAATGAACTTTTTCTTAAACGTGTTCTAGCTGTTGTAGTGATCACTTCTCTTCTTTCGTTGGGAAACGCTTCCGTGAGAAATTGGAAAAATCAAAGCGAAATAAACCAAATTTTGTATTTTCATAAAATAGCACCTCACGGCGCCGTTGTTTCAACAAATATCGGAATGTTCTGGTGTCATCTGACAAAAAAATACGACCTGCGCATATTCCCGAACAGCTGGGATAATTCCGATTATGTAGTTGTGAAACATAAAGATTCTCGGTTTAGAGGTAAAAACTATGCACCTGATAAAAATTTTGCTTATCTGGTAAGACTCAAAAATGACAGAAGGTTTTCAAAAATTTGGAACGAATATAATAAGAATTTACGAACTACGTATATTATTTATAAGCGTAAAACCGGGGTTCCATAGTAGTATCCCGAGGATATAGAAGAAATAACCTTTAAGGCGTTTCCGAGATTTAGTTGACTACGTTTAATAATTGCCCTCCCGATAGAAATAATTCAATAAATTTAACAATTCTCCCTATGTTCGCCTCTATAAATAACTGCTCTCATCCCGGTAGTGAGTGCATAATTGATTTTCGGACAGACCAATCGCTTTTACATGATCTTCCAATTTTTTATATTTTAAGGAAATGAGTCCTAACCCATCTTTGTATCGTTTAAGGTAAAAATCGGATAAAATGCCATTCTTCAGCAAACCTAATGAATATAATGCCTTTAAAATTAATCAGTTAACGAAAATGGGGGTGATATATATTCAAAGTAGTACCATAAAATGACCACAAGGGATTGACCTAGACAAAACTCTTTGAAATATATAAAAGTATGTATATTCGAAGAACAACTATCAATCGCCATAAAGATGGTGAGCCGTATTACACATTTCCTGCCCAAAACAATCATGGCCTGATCTTGCCAGGCGTATCGGTAAAATCATAAGTGGTTAAAAGCAGTCGTTTCCGCCGCATTCTGATTTGAAAGCCCTGGCTCAGCATTATGCTGCTTTAATTATTCAGTCCAAAAATAAGGCAGATGGAATTAGTGACGACAACACTCCTTCACCGGATTATCGTAATGTAGATATAAATACATTAGAATTTATGCAGCCGCGAAGTATGGGAATCGAGCATTTTGCTTATGAAGTCCTGCAGCAGTTGCAACTGGACATAAAATTGCAGGAATTGGGGTTGAATAAGCCCAGCTAAAAGCTGCAATAGTAACGGTGATTGGCCGTATGATAAAACACAGCAGAAAGCTTTCTAACTTTATGAGCATCAACGTTTTATATTTCAATTTAAGGAAACCAATTACGTTTGAAGCATTAAAAAAAGAGTATCAGGCCATCTGTTTATAACATTGCCGGTATATGATTTAATCCATACAATAAGATGGCAATTTAAAATGGAAAATATCCACTCAAGCTGGCCTGATTTGATAAAACAGTTAAAAGGCCAAGATAGAATAACTGTATCAATCAACTGCCAAGATGGCGAGACAGTACATATCAGAAAGCACACGTCCCGAACCAAGACAGCAGGTTATTTATAATGCATTAGGTTTGTCTCATTATCCAGGCAGGACAATTAAAAAGGTGGTATCTGTATAAAAAGTAATATTTGTAGTGCCATACAGCATGGGTTTAAAGAGACATCTTGTTGATTTTACTATATTTAGCTAATTGAACCTACAAAGATGGGTTAACGCCTTCATTGTTTTATCGACCATTGCGTAATTATTTTCTGACCTCGCTATAGCATATTCATATAAGAATTATTCCCTCCGCCTTCAGTTTTTTTATTGCTTTTCGCCCGATCATTTCAATGTGTTGATTATGATGCTGAAAAATTGAGATATCAATTAAGCCTAATATAAAACATAAATTCGTGTCATAATATATACTATATAGTACTTAGCGCTTTTTTATACACCTGCTGATCGCCATCTGAGATGATTTTGCATTTCATAAAATTCGGACAAAGTAAAAAAACGCAATAATTGCTTAAATTTTACTGTTGGTTCTTCAGCAATATAGAGTAGGTTCTTATTTCGGCGAAGATAAGTAAATATATTGCTCATCTCAAATACATTTGCTGCATAAGCCTTATACATCAAGTTTATATCTCTAGGAAAAGTATTTTTAAAAACCTTTAGACGTTCTTCCTGTCCAAGCTTAAATAGATAGTTTACATAGGCAAGTGTAAAATGAATCATTCGCGTAAGATGCTTATCACGTGCCCACGCAGCAAGCCAATCGAAGTCAATATTATCTTGCGCCATAAATAGACCCATATCGACGAGCGAAAGTATAACATAAAGATCGTGATGAATGAAGGCGTGTAATATTAAACCAAGGAATTCGTTATCATCGGAAAGGCCAAACAAGTCCCCTTCAGACGTTTCGATTTTCTTTCTCGATTCAAGCAAATTATCCGTATCTAACTTGAAGCGATAACGTTTTGCGGTTAGGAAGGACCAATGAATTTCGAACTTTATATCGTCAATACGATACAAATTCTGTGTTCGACATCGCCTGTAAGGCTCAAGTCCGCTGGTTTTTAAAATTTTTAATGATCTTTCAATATCGGCAGGTCGAATCAAAATGTCAACATCACGCATAGGGCGCATGTCAGGACTATAATAAATAGTATTGGCCAGTACCATTCCCCGCATGCTTAACGATGGAATATCGGCTTCTTCCAGTATCGAAAATATCCGGGTGGCTGCTCTAAGCGCTTTAACCTGAGTAAACAATATGCGCATCTTCAGTTTCTGCCAGTTTGCTATTATGTCGGCAGGAACATCTTTCTGATAAAACACATAATCAAATATTGAAACAAGATTCTGATTTATGGCATAATTGTTTATCCTTTTCCAGTTGACTTTTTCATTAACTTTTATTTTTTTTGGATCACCTTTAATGAAAGATTTCAAAATATTTCGAATAAGCTGGATTTCAACATCATGCCTCTGGTCCCGGTGTTCCATAAGCTGTCTTTTTTTTGGTCTATAATACATTGTAATACGACCCCGCTTAAAAATGAATACCTTTGGAATCTGAAAGAATTTTATCATTATTTGAAGGAATAAAATTTTGAAAATTATATTAATACAGCTCATTTTATTTGGGCAACAAATTTTTAAAATATTCTATTTCCAATTGCCTTTGACAAACTGCCATGTTTTAAAATATGATCTGTTTATAAACCACCTATTGTCTCTGCAAACATTAATATAATTGGAGATTGCAAAGATTGAAAAAATTGCTAACCATTATTTCAGTGATACTGTTTTTGATTTTTTCTTTTTTAATAAGTTTTTTTTTGGACCTTTCACAATATGCAAAAAAAACGTCAGGTCCTTCCTCTTTCAAAAAGGTGGTGATTATCCAGCCTGGGCATGGACTTAATGCTGCTGCTGATAAATTATTTAAAGCCGGTATTATCAAGAATCGACTGAAGTTCAAATTATTTGCCATCATTAAAGGATATGACAAAAACATACAAGCAGGAGAATATCTTCTTGCAGAATCCATGCCTCCTGCCATGATTCTGGAAATTCTGGTGAATGGAAAAGTAAATCTGCATAAAATAACGGTTGTTGAAGGTTATAATCTGCAGCAGATTGCAGATATTGTCGCCAAAGCGGGATTTGCCTCCCGAATCGATTTTTATACAGCCGCAACGAACGCCTCGTTTGCAGCTGAAAAAGGTATAGATGCCGACACGTTCGAAGGTTACCTTTTTCCTGAAACCTATTATTTCCCAAAAGTGATTACCCCAAAAAAAATGATTTCCACCATGGTTGACCGGTTTAGGTCGGTATTCAACGCTAAATGGAAAAAGCGGGCTGAAGACATCGGATTTTCGATTCATCAGGTGGTCACCCTGGCCTCCATTATTGAAAAAGAGACCGGAGCGCCTTTTGAGAGGCCCTTAATATCTTCTGTATTCCATAATCGTTTGAAAAAAGGAATGCGCCTTGAAGCCGATCCCACCGTCATTTACGGTTTAAAGAATTTTAACGGTAACCTGACCAGAAAACACCTGACCACATGGTCGCCCTATAATACTTACAAAATAAAAGGGCTTCCCATAGGACCGATTGCCTGCCCCGGAGCCAGCTCCATAGAGGCCGCGCTTTATCCTGCCGATACCGGTTTTATCTTTTTTGTCTCAAAAAGGGATACCACTCATAAGTTTACCACCAATCTCAAAGATCACAACAGGGCCATAAGGAAATATCAACTGCGAAGGTAATCGCTAACAGATTATTCTTGACTATTTATCTGATTTTATGGTATTTTTTAATAAAATGCCAAACGATTTTTAAGGAGAATACTGCGATGGGAACAGACAACCTAATATTTTTAGAAAATATTGAATGGTTTGACGACACCGGCAAAGAGCTTGTTCACCGCATACCTGAAAAAGGCTCAGGGGAAATAAAGTACGGCGCCCAGCTGACAGTCAGGGATAGTCAGGCCGGAATCTTCTTCTACAAAGGAAAAGCCGTGGAAGCTTTTGGACCGGGCAGACATACCTTGGAAACCCTCAATATTCCCATCTTAACCAAAATCGCCAGCATTCCCTGGGGAATGAGCAGCCCCTTAAGGGCCGAAGTATATTTTGTAAATATGAAGGTATTTACCAACCTCAAATGGGGCACCAGAGACCCGGTGGCATTCAAGGACTCCGAGCTCGGTCTGATTCGTCTGAGGGCCTTTGGTGTGTTTAACCTTCAGGTTGTCCAGCCGGTCCTGTTTATTAACCGGCTGGTGGGAACCCAGGGCATGTACACCACCGAAGAAATTGAAGAATATTTAAATCGTGTCATTGTCTCCCGATTCAATGATTTCATGGGGGAAACCATTGACTCCATCCTTAATCTTCCTGAGAAATATGACCAGCTGTCTGATGCGCTTGCCAAACGACTGAAGAAGGACTTCAGTCATTTCGGTCTCGGTCTGACGCATATATATATGAACGCCATTACTCCCCCTCCCGAAGTACAGCAGGCCATTGACGACCGCAGCCGCATGGGTGTTTTTAAAGACATGAATAAACTCATGCAGATGAAAGCAGCCATGGCCATGGAAAAAGCCTCGACAGCCGATGGCGCATCAGGCAGTGGTATGGGCATGGGCATGGGTTTGATGATGCCGGCCATGTTTGCCCAGTACTTTGCATCGGCTAAACCTGCCGATAAACAAGCAGGAAACAGCAAGGTATTTACCTGCCCGGAATGTAAAAAGCCAATTCCGACAGATTCAAAGTTCTGCCCCTCTTGCGGGCATCAGCAGCTTGTTTTCACCCGGTGTGCAAATTGCGGAAAAAATTTGACCCCCAATGCCAAATTCTGTTCACGTTGCGGTCATCCAGTAGAAGAGAGCGCTGTATCAAAATCTTGTAAACAATGCGGTGCCGAGAATCTTCCTGAATCGACTTACTGCGTCGAGTGCGGTGAAAAGCTCTAATTTTCTCATAGACTACCAGTGCCCCCAGTGCGGGGCTCCGGCTGTTCTTGATGAGACAGACCGCCTTTTTTTCTGCGACTACTGCCGGGTAAAATCTTACCTGATCACCAAAGATTATTTTCGCTACACATTGCCCAGCAAAGCCCCGGAAAATAAAAAGCTCATCTATTTCCCTTACTGGCGTTTTAAAGGGATGCTTTTTTCCTGTGTTTCAGACGGTGTCCGGGAAAATTTTATAGATGTCAGCCACCAGGCGGTCCATTCTCCCTTGTTCCCCATCTCCGTTGGATTTCGCAGCCAGGCGCTGAAGCTGAAGTTCGTCACGCCTGATACTGAAGGCACCTTTCTTGAACCTGATCAGCCATTTAAAAAAGCCATAAATGTATTTGAGCAGCGATTTCAAGGATCTCTGCCGAAACCTTTGTTTCATCAGGCACATATCGGTGAAAGTCTCAGCCTGATATATTCTCCCTTTTATGTAAACAGCAGGGTGTACGATGCCGTATTAAATGAACCGATTTCCTCTGCATTACCCGATGATTTTGATGTATCGCGTTTTTCCATTCAACACCCGGTCTGGAAAATGGGCTTCCTTCCCACCCTGTGTCCTGACTGCGGATGGGATATGGAGGGTCGACGGGATTCGGTGGTACTCATTTGCAGAAACTGTAATTCGTTATGGCAGCCGGATGAAACGGGGTTTAAAAAATTTAAATTCGCACATATTCCGCAACAACAAAAAGATACGATCTATCTTCCCTTCTGGCGTATCAGGGCGGATGTAACTGGAATAAAACTGAAATCGTACCAAGATATGGTAAAAATGGCCAACCTTACCAAATTTGTCAAACAAAACCATGATAAGAAATTCAGCTTCTGGTCCCCGGCATTCAAGGTTCGGCCCCAGACTTTCCTGCCCCTTGCTCAGAAAATGACACTCTTCCAGCCCCAGGAAGAGCTGATAGACCAACTGCCCCACTCCGAGCTTTACCCTGTGACCCTGCCGCTTGCAGAGGCGCTGGAAACCCTGAAAATAAACCTGGCCGGTTTTATAAAACCGAGAAGAAAGCTGCTGCCCAAGCTGTCTGAGATTAAAATACGTCCAAGAAGTTTTCTGCTGGTTTATGTTCCATTTATAGAAAAAACCCATGAACTCATCGGGCTTGCAGCTAATTTTGCCATCAGCAAAAACCAGTTAAAAATGGCCGGTAACCTGTAATCACTAACTTCCCAAGGTTTTAGGCTGAAGGCTGAAGCATTTCAATCATCTCACAATATTGAATCAACTCACTTCTGCCTCTTTGTCTTCTACCTTTGTGCCTTTCACTTCAGCCTTGTTTCTCTTCGACCCAATCCTCGCCCCATTCTTCCACAGCCACTGATTCTTTGGCCAGGACATCCAGTTTAACAGCCTGTACCTTGCGGTAGACATCCTGGAAGTTTCTGCTCTCTTGGTTCACCGTTAACAGATCGTTTTCGATTGAGATACCGAAAAGCCTTTCATTCTCTTTCAAATAGGGAAGAATCAGGTCCCAGTCCGCCTGGGTTAAATCGACATACTCACCCCCGTTTAACTGCTCATCCACCAGTTTTCGGTGGGGATCTCGCAAATAAATAGCGCCGCCTGTGGCCAGCGAAAATAGATTGGAGCCCGGATACGGGGTCGGCTGGTCGATGATACGACCCTCTTGATCAAAATCGATTCCGTTTACAATAACAAAGCCGCCGCCATTTAGCGCATCACCGGCCATAAAAGATTCCGCAAGGTAATCCAGGCAGGTGCCATTGATTACCACGCGTGGATGACCGACGGCATTGATAAGCGGACGCCCGGCAGCATTTCCCATCACATATACTTCTCCTCCTTTTGCCCCATACATGAATGTCTGGCCCACATCTCCGTAAATCACCAGTTTCCCTCGTTTCATGATCTGGCCCAGCTGATCCTGTGCGTTGCCGTGAACATGGATTTCCAGCCCGTCAATGCCGGATGCCAGGTAGTCGCCGGAGCTGTCATATACATCTATTCTTACACCGTCGGATTCATTTGCCAGACCACACCCGCAAAACCGTTGCCCCTTGTATCCATAGCAGATAAACTGTCTCCACCCCGCTTGATATGCAGCAACAATAAGCCGTGAATCGCAATCTTCCCCTTCCGGCGGAAAATCTCTGGCATTTATAACCAGTATTTTTTCCCTGTCCTGTGGGGCACGCAACGTGTCTCTGTTTCCCCAGTATAGGTGTCGATAGCGACTCGAACTGTTTTGGTTTAAATCGGGTATGGAACCAAAAATCGCTGTTAAGCTGTCTTTTATAATATGCAGTATGGAACTGCGCTTCTTATTTCCGGCGGGAAAACGGCGGTCATTTAAATATGTCAACACCTCGATGGCTTTTGTCCTGGCTGTGTCACTGTTCTCCGACTGTTGAATAAGTTCCCGGCAAAAATGGTTGAAAGAGGCAAAATCCCAGTTCTGCATATTTTCGATGCAATAGCTCTGCAAAGATGAAATGGCGGCATTTCCTATTTTTTCTGTTATCAACATGGAGATTTCCGCGCCGTCCGGTGCAACCGTTAACTCATCATCCGGCCTGTAATGGTGTTGATCCGGCACTGTGTTTATAACTTCACCAAACTTGTTGGTACAGACAAGCTGTTTTGTGCCATCTCCTTTTTCCGAATCTTTTAGGGTGAAGAGGAAGGAACCACCGTCTGACGCGCTTCCACCACGGGCGTTCCAGTATTTATCGGCCACCGGGCAAAAACGGCTGTCTTCTTCAGCCAGGCTTTTTAAGGTGGCATCCACTGCCTGTTTTTCCGAGCATATCAGGCCGATCTGCACTTCGCCTTCCTGCAAGGCAAAAACCTGTGGTCTTAGCATAGATGTATCGGTTATGCCGATGAGCTGAAATATTTTTTCATACGGATTATTCCGGGCAATGATAAAGAACCATGGTCCGTCCGGAGACGCATGGATGTGAGCCGACTGTATATAACGATAAATTTGTTTTTTATCAGCCGGCAGACGATCAAAGTCATATTCAGTCGTCGGAGCCAAAGCTTCGATAATATATTCTGTGGGGTAACCAAAAACCCGGCTAAACAGGTCTATTGCCAGTACGGAGACTTCGGTATCGGTGAGAAACTGTGGTAAAATATTATACTGTTGCAGGTATTCGCACACCGCATGGTAATTGGCAAAATCTCCGTTGTGGACCAGAGCTTCATTCAGGCCCGTAAATGGGTGAGCGCCGCCGGGATGCCACACGCGACCCTTGGTGGGATAACGCTGGTGCGCAATCCAGCCATGTGCCTTAAAGTCATCCAGAAGATAATATTGTACCACCTTTTCTGCGTAACCCACTATTTTTAAAATCATCAAATTGCGCCCATGGGACAGGACAAATGCGTGCTGTTCTCCCTGGGATGCGTAAAATTGATGGTTCAGCCGCATGGAGTTTTGATAGATAAATTCATCCTCAGCCTTGCCCGCTGCTAAATTCTGCAGCTGGTTTTGTTCGATAAACCGATCCAGCACATCCTTTTTTACCCGAACAAAATACCGCCACACATCCGGCGGTTTTACTTCAAGCCCTTCAATTTCGCGGTAATCATCTATGGTGGGAATCTTTTGTGCCTGGTGGACTTCCATAAAGGGCTCGATGTTGGCCGCATCCACCTGAGAAATTGATTCAGGATTTAAAAACGCAATCTGAAGCATATAATGGGTATCGAGCACTTCCTGGGTGACCTTTAAATCTTCGGCACAAAGACCGACCGCAGCGATTCCTCCCCCTTTGCCGTTTCCCCGGTTGTGCATCTGTACTGAAGGTTCGTAGATGTGGCGCCCTCTAACAGGAATGGAAGAGATAAATCCGGTGACACCGCATCCTCCTTCTTCCGCCGGTTTTTCACCAGGGAAGTTTTTATGCGGTATTTTTCCCCTGGATGATACTAGTCTATCAATGATATGGTTATGATCAAAGTTCATTATGTTCCCGTATTCCTGTCACATATAATTTTTTAATCAAATTCAACATGGCCAACGTATTTTGAACCGCAGAATATCGAATAAGGAATGTCGAATTTCGAAGTGTTTTTTTACTTCTGCGGTTCGATATTCATTGTTCGATATTCGATATTCATGAGCCTATCCCTCTTTACAGCTCAAATAATGACCCTCGCCTGTGGAGCCGGCTGATAATTCGCCCTTTCTTTTTCTTCTAAATAATCGAGGTGAACCAGCAAATCCCAGCGACCGACAAGCTCCTTTACACTCTTTAAACCCAACTGTCTCAGCAGTTCGCACCACTGTTTACGCCACGCCATATACATGTTGACGATTCGCTGTTCGGCGTACTCTTCGGTAATCATTTGTCCAAGCTCGGTATCTGTGGTTGCAATTCCTCTGGCACAGCCCCGGCCGCTTTCACAATTCCCGCATCTTACGCATTCAAGGGCCACCAGCTCAGCAGTGCCGATCACTGCTCCATCAGCTCCCAGTGCAATGGCTTTGGCAACATCCATTGCATTGCGAATGCCCCCACTGGCAATTAAGCAGACTTCATCCCGAACACCTTCATCTTTTAAAAATTGATGCACCTTGGGAATCGCATATTCGATCGGCATGGCGATGTTTTTCTTGGCAATGTCCGGTGCGGCTCCCGTACCACCGTAACTTCCGTCCATATGAACAATATGCGCACCCGCAAAGTAGCTGCCCACCGCCACCATATCAATGTCATTGGGTGTGGAAACCTTCACCGAAATCAGCGCATCAGGATTGATCTCTTTGATCCAGTCAATATGTTTCTTATGATCCTCCACGGAATAAACGCTGTGAAAGGGAAATGGTGAAAAAAGCGAATTTCCCGGCACCGTCTCTCTCATGGCAGCTACCTCGGGGGTAACCTTGTCACCCAGAAGATGACCGCCCAGACCAGGCTTGGCTCCCTGGGCATATTTAAACTCAACCACCGGTGCATATAGAATCGTTTCTTCCCTCACACCGAACAGTCCGGTGGCCACCTGTGTAATGACAAAATCAGCATAAGGTACAAATTCCTGTGGATAGCCTCCTTCACCTGTACAGGTCAGTGTGTTCAACCGCTTGGCCGCTCTTGCCCTGCCGGTTAAAGCGGACAATGCCATGGAACCGTATGACATGCCCCCGCTGTATATTGGAAGTGAAAGTGTCCTTTCGGGTTTCCCGTCATTTCTTTTATTTAAGTCAAGGCTTGTATCCATCTCTTCATCACTGATATCAAGATAGTCTTTTGCATCAGGCTTTTTGAATCTGATTTTATCAAAGCCTCCACCTGAGTATCCCAGATTGTATTCCAGGTCTCCCACCGGCAGTTCTCCGGTTTCCGCCATCTCCCAGTGCGCAATCAACATCTCGGCAGTCCAGCGATAATCACCCAGGGTTTCAAGGATCGGATTCAGTCTAAGTGTCAGCGCCTGCTGTGGGCATCTTTCCACACAAAAGAAATCATTTTCCCGACATTTAAATCCGATACACTTATGCTCCTTCGGCCGCAGGGGTTTGGTAAAATTATCATGCCTGATATGAACGCCGTAAGGACAGAGCTCAGCGCAAAGGCCGCAGGAAATACAATTTGAATTTCTTCTTATGGTATATTTACCTATGGTATTGCGAAACCTGGAAGGGCTCTCCACTATTTCAGGCAGACTATTAGTATCTTTTTTACGACTCATTTAATTATCCCAATCCTGTCACTTTTCTTTCACCGAATACCGGGCCAAAACTTTTCTCCTCTAGATCTTCAAACCACATGGAGCGGCCAATTTCGCCCCTCAGCCTTCTGACCTCCCTGATACCCATGGCGCCCATTAATTCGATCA
>JAXHVO010000127.1 GCA_034189135.1 Thermodesulfobacteriota bacterium
TTGGATTTTGGTCACAGAATCAGCGCTGTTACCTTTAATCCAAAAGGAGCATTTTTTAAATACTCAGCATAGCTTTTGCCATTCTCCCCAGCTTAGCTGGGGGTTTAGCTCTGTAATTAGATAAAACATTTGAGTCAAGCGGAAAGCAGAAAAAATAGTAACAAAAAACTCTGCAGTACTTGGGCGTTTTTGAAAAAATTGACCTTTGAACGAAGTGATTTTTATTTACCTATCACAAAACAAAAAAGGAGACAAGACAGACAGCTCATCTGCCGTCTTTTTCCTTTTGCTGAAAGAACTTTAAACCTGAGTTCGCCACATAAACTGCTTGAACTTTTCATGGTATTGGATATATATTTAAATTTGTCAATTGAATGCGCAATACCGGAGGATATTTTGTCGAAACTCTTTGATCCCAGCCAAATAAACGGCATGACTCTTAAAAACCGATTCGTTCGTTCGGCCACCTGGGAGGGTATGGCTGCAGACGATGGCGCCTGCACCCCAAAGTTGGTGGACACCATTGCCCGTCTGGCCGAAGGCGGCGTCGGTCTAATTATTACCGGCCATGCTTACGTAAAAAAGCAGGGCCAAGCCGGTCAATGGCAGCTGGGCATTTACGATGATCGACTCATTGCCGGTCTATGTGAAATGACCGATGCCGTTCATCAACAAGGCGGCCGCATCATCGCCCAACTGGCCCATTCCGGCCTGTTTGCCGATCCTTCCCTCACCGGCTATCCACCGCTGGCGCCTTCGTTGATCCAAGGTATTACCAAGCATGCTGTTGAGGAGATGACCCTTGCAGACATTCAAAACGTGGTGGAATCATTCGGCCTGGCTGCCCTGCGCGCTCAAAAGGCCGGTTTTGACGGTGTGCAGATACACGCAGCCCACGGTTATCTTTTGAGTCAGTTTCTTTCTCCATTTTTCAACCGGCGTTCGGATCGATACGGGGGAAATATTGAAAACAGGTCCAATATCCATCTTGAAATCATAGACTCGATCCGGTCTTATGTTGACAAAGATTATCCGGTGCTGATCAAAATGAATTCCGGAGATTTCGTTGAGGGTGGACTCGAACTCGGGGAAGCATTACAGGCAGGAAAACTTCTTGCCAAAAGCGGCCTGGATGCAATTGAGCTTTCAGGCGGAACAGGACAATCCGGCAAGTTAAACCCGATCCGAACCGGTATTCGTCACCAAAAGGATGAAGCCTATTTCAAGGATGCGGCCGCTTTATTCAATGAACATATCGACATTCCAATCATTCTTGTCGGTGGTATCCGGTCTTTTGATATCGCCGAGCATATCATCAATTCCAATATCGCTGACTACATCTCCATGAGCCGGCCCTTTATCCGTGAACCTGACCTGGTCAACCGATGGAAATCCGGTGACCGTTCAAAGGCAGCCTGTCTTTCCGACAGCCGATGCTTTGTCCCTACCCGAACCGGTAAAGGAATTTACTGTGTAATGGAAGAGAGGGAACGTAACAAGTGACCTATAATTTTGATCCCGATCAATGGTACCAAAACGAATTTGAGTTTATTAGAACAAAACATCAATCAGGCAAAATAAATAAACAGGAACTGGAAATCGCACTGGAACAGCTGGAAAAAAGATATGAGGAAATGTGTCACCGACTGGACGGCACTTATCAAATTTCCAAACCTCATTAATGAAACATGGACGGCTTGGTCAACATCGGCAACCTACTTTTCACCCATTCATCCAATTCAAAGGTATTTTAAATGACCCCGATTTTTATTGAAAAGCAGCCAATTCGCTCAGCAAAACAGTTTTATCACCTGATGGCGATGACCCGTAATGTTCGCCATAAAACGGTTGAAAACCTGTTTAACGATCAACCGGTTGATCACGATTTGATCACATCGCTGAAAAATGCTCTTGTCTCACTTGAAGATATACCTGCTGAAAACGGATTAAAAGTTCTTTATATCGACGACTCAAAGAAAATAACTGCCAGGCTTGTATATGAAATAGCGGAACTGCGAAAAGATGTTTTCTTTCTGCAAAATAGTGAAAAACAGTTTTTGCAATACCTAGAAAACCTTCATGAAGGGTTTTCAGACCAGGTAAACAGCGGCATAGAAAAATTGCAGGATATAGCCTTTAACTGTTTCATTACCGACCGGGACGGAACCATAAATAACTATTGCGGCAGATACATATCTTCGGTTCAAGCGGTATATAATGCTGTTTTTTTGACCCGTTTTGCCAAAACAAACCCCTCAAATCCGATCATTATCACTTCCGCGCCGCTTAAAAATCCGGGTCTTGTCGATGTGAGCGTCAATCCCGATAAAACTTTTATTTATGCCGCATCAAAGGGAAGGGAGTACATCGGTCTTGATGGAAAACGCCACACCTATCCCATTGAAGAAAACAAACAGCTCCTGTTGGACAAGCTGAACCAGAAACTTACCGCTGTAGTAAAAAATCCGGCATGGGAAAAATTTTCCCTGATCGGCTCAGGCCTTCAGTTTAAATTCGGACAAACCACCATTGCCCGCCAGGATATCAGAAAGTCCATTTCCGAGTCTGAGTCAGAGGAATTCTTGGAAAAGATCAGGCGCATTGTCAGGGAAACCGATCCCGGTGGAGAAAATTTTAAAATTGAAGATACCGGTCTTGATATTGAAATAATTCTTACCATTGAGGACTCTTTGTCACAAGCCAAAGACTTCGACAAAGCGGACGCCATCAATTTTCTTGATCAGGCGTTGAATCTCAATATGAGCAAAGGACCCCATCTTGTTTGTGGAGATACATTTTCCGATGTGCCGCTGATAGAAGCAGCAATGAAAAAAACGCCGGACACATGGGCGGTTTTTGTCACGGAAGACAGCGAGCTTTCCGCCAAAGTAAAGGATATGTGTCCAAATTCGTTGATTGTCACCCAGCCGGACATCCTGGTTACCATGCTGGGATTGTTATCGCAGCACAAACGTATGTAAAACCGATGCGAGGCTTAAAAATTTTTCTCCAGACGATTCCCATTTGTAGCGTCTGGATATAAAATCATTAAGCCCCGCCTGTTAAACCGGTTTTGTTGCTCTGAATTGGTTCACCCTGATTGTGAGTAAGAAACAACCTATAAACAACAACCAAGGAGTAAAAATGGCCTCAACTCAATTCAAAGGCGCAATTTTCGATCTCGACGGAGTGATCACCGGAACAGCTCGGGTGCATGCCCTTGCCTGGGAAAGCATGTTTAATGTTTTTTTAAAAAAAATTGCTCAAAGGGAGAATGGTCCTTTTGTTCCTTTTGATCCGGAAAACGATTACCTGCAGTACGTGGACGGAATGCCGAGAATGGAAGGAGTAAAATGCTTTTTAGAATCCAGGGGTATCGAATTTCCCTTTGGCGACTACGATGATCCACCTGACCGGGAAACGATTTGCGGCATGGGAAACAGGAAAAATTTGGATTTTCAAAAAGTACTGAAAAAGGAAGGCCCGGATGTATTTGAGACATCAATAAAATTTGTCAAAGCATTAAAGAAAAAAGGAATCAAAGTCGGCGTGGCGTCATCCAGTAAAAACTGCAAGTTGATCCTCAAACTTGCAGGATTGGAAGACCTTTTTGAAACACGCGTAGACGGCATTGTATCACAACAGCTCGGGCTTAAGGGAAAACCCGATCCGGATATCTTTGTCACCGCTGCGGAAAATCTTGGCCTGCTTCCCGGAGAATGCATGGTGGTTGAAGATGCGGTCTCCGGAGTCCAGGCGGGCAGAAACGGAAATTTTGGGTTGACACTCGGGATAGCAAGAAATGATACCGGTGAAGCGCTAAAACTAAACGGTGCAGATTTAGTGGTGCATGACCTCGGCGAAATCAGCATCAAAGATATTACCAACTGGTTTCAATCAGGAGTGATGAAAGACGGCTGGAACCTTACCTATAGCGACTTTAAATTTAAGGAAGAAAAGTTAAGAGAAACCCTGACCACGGTTGGAAACGGATATCTCGGTACACGGGGATGTTTTGAAGGAGAAAAAGCTTCCGAAATTCATTATCCTGGAACATATATTGCCGGAATATACAACAAACCGCCCACCCGGATTCAGGGCCGAAATATATACAACAATGATTTTGTCAATTGCCCGAACTGGTTACTTATCGAATTTGCCATCGGAACCGGAAAGTATATCAGCCCGATGAAAATGGAGATGTTAAGTTACACCCACAGCTTAAACATGAGAGAAGGTGTGACCCAAAGATCCATGGTATGCAAGGATGGACTCGGCAGAATACTGAAAATTAAAACCCAAAGGCTTGCCAGCATGGCAAATCCCCATCTTTGTGCCATGCAGTATGAGATTACCCCGGTCAATTTTTCGCATACCATTCGCCTACGCTCTTCCATTGATGGGAATATCATCAATGATGGCGTGGCCCGTTATCGAGATTTGTATGCAAATCACCTCTCAGGTGTATCTTCGGGAAAATCAAAGGGAATGATTTTCCTTCACGTTCAAACCAATCGTTCAAAATACCAGATTGTGATGAGTGCCAAAACCAATCTGTACGAAAATAAACAAAAGATATCCGCTGATAAAAGTATCCAACAGCAAAAATCATCCATCGCAGAGAATTTAACTATAAACGCAAAGGAAAACCACACCTATACATTAGAAAAACTGGTCAGCATATATACATCTCTGGACAAGAATATTTCAAACCCCGCAAAATCTTCCAAGCAGATTTTAGCAACGGTTAAATCCTTTAAAGACATATACGCACCGCATAAAAAAGCGTGGAAGAGACTCTGGGATAAAGCCGACATCAAAATCAGCGGTGACCGGTTTGCACAAAAGGCTGTGCGCCTGCACACCTACCACCTGCTGGTGGCCGCGTCTTTGCACAACAAAGATATTGATGCAGGAATCACTGCAAGAGGACTGCACGGAGAAGCTTACCGGGGACATGTTTTTTGGGACGAGCTTTACATTTTGCCTTTTTACAACCTTCATTTCCCTGAAATTTCGCGTGCACTGTTAATGTACCGGTACCATCGCCTTGATGCGGCAAAGAAGTACGCCCGGGAAAACGGTTACCAGGGAGCCATGTATCCATGGCAAACCGCAGATGACGGTTCCGAAGAAACACAGGAGGTGCATTATAATCCACAGAACGATTCATGGGGCCCGGACTTAAGCCGAAGGCAAAGGCACGTTTCTATCGCCGTGTTTTACAATGTATGGCGATACGTGTTTGAAACCAGCGACCGGATTTTCCTGAAAGATTACGGTGCTGAAATGATGATTGAGATTGCCCGCTTCTGGGCAAGCATCGCAACCTATGACTCAAATAAATACCACATTTCAGGAGTCATGGGGCCTGATGAATTTCATGAAAAACTTCCCGGTTCTAAAGAAGATGGAATCAAAGACAACGCATATACCAATGTGATGACGGTATGGTTACTGCAAAAAGCGATTGACACGGTAGAAGGGCTTTCGGCAAAATCCTTTGCCCGGCTGGCAAAAAAGACCGGTTTTAAAAAAAGCGAGATGGAAAGGTGGAAAGAAATCACCCGCAAGATGAATGTGATTCTAACAGATAATAATATAATCAGTCAGTTCGAAGGTTATTTGGGTTTAAAGGAGCTTGACTGGGACGCCTACCGGAAAAAATATGGCAACATTCACCGACTGGATCGAATCCTCAAAGCCGAAGGAGATTCCCCGGATTTTTATAAAGTATCCAAACAGGCTGACACTCTTATGATGTTTTATGTGCTTGCACCTGAAGAAATCGTCCATATTTTAAAACGACTGGGATACCGGGTCAATGATGCGGTTGAGCTGTTGAAAGTCAATTACGATTATTATGAAAAGAGAACCAGTCACGGTTCTACTTTAAGTAAAGTGGTGCATGCAGTGATATCAAGTTACATCCACGCATCGGACACCCCATGGGAATGGTTCATGGAGGCACTGAAAAGTGATATATTTGACACCCAGGGGGGTACCACCATTGAAGGAATACATTGTGGCGTCATGGCAGGGACACTTGATGTGGTGATGAAATATTTTGCCGGCATAGACACAAGTTCCCCAATCCTTAAAGTAGATCCGAACCTGCCCGAGCACTGGAGTCATCTTACCTTTAGAATATGTCACCAAAAGAAGTGGTATCATTTTGCATTGTCAAGAAATAGGGTAAAAATTACGGCAGAAGGAAAAGGAAAAAATAAGGTATCAGTCAATATAACCGGAAATAAATTAAAGCTTACACCCGGTAAAGCAAGACGGGTTAAAATGAATTAGGCAAAAAGCCAGAAGGCACATAGGCAGAAGGGATTGATGATTGAAATGCGTCAGCCTTCAACCTAACTACCTGAACGAACAACTACAAATGATTATGGCCAACCACTCAGAAATAAACCGACATATCCTTCACCAGTGCATAGATAAAAATGCGGACGGAATAATAAAACGAAGAAAAGAGTATTCCCCTGAAATCGATTTTGTTTTTGCGGTTTCCGGAGCTGCCGCTTTGGGTAAAACCACTTTTTGTAAAAACCTAGCAAAATTTCTCAACGACAACGGGATCAAAACCAAACACCTACCCCTTGACGGTTTTATGCTTGATCGTAAAACACGGCTGGACAGAAAATTAAGCGGATATGACCCGCAATCCACCAATATACCTTTATTAATCGAAACAATGAAGGCACTGCTCTTTAACGGCAGAAAAATAAAACTACCGCTTTATGATCATAAAACCGGTACACACAGTGGTTTTAAGCCGATCTCACCGTGTCGGGTCATTATCCTGGATGGAATCATGTCCCTTCATTATGAGATAAGGGAATTGTTCACCAACTTTAATATCTTCTTTTATGCGAATGATCTGGTTATGCGGGGGCTGCGCCTCCTGGTAGATCTCAAAGAACGCAGTTACTCTGTTTTTGAAGCTCTCGCCCATTCAGACGAAGAGTTTGCCTCTTATAATAAATGGATCTACCATCAAATCTCTTTTGCCAATATACGTATTTCTGTGGGTCCGGAAAGAGATTTATCTATTTAAGAAATCGGGGAGTCTCTTATCAATGGCCTTTTTGGTGAACCGTTTGAGCTTTATTGATTGCGAGTGGTTCGTCCGGAGAAGCGCCCATTTGCCCGTATCAGCCTTAATAAGAACAGCACTCTGTACACGCCCCATATCTTCTCAGTTAAATCCATACAGGCAGAGACGATCAAAGCTGTCGTGGGGTTCGGTCCCTTGGAGCTGGTTCAAATTGAATCTCAGTCCACCGCAGGCGGACCGAACGCCAGTTTCTCGAAATCATTGTTAAGGCTGATACGGGCAAATGGGCGCTTCTCCGGACGAACTGAGTAAAGATTGAAAAACTCCCCGATCCCTCAGACCAATCGGGTTTTGCTTGATCTGCACTACAGGCCTTTGCTGGAGGTAGCCACAAGAAAATCAAGCAAGGCCTGGCATAAAGGTGAGACATTTCTCCTTTTGTCCCTGATCAGATAAAATTTTCGCGACATGAAAAGGCTTTCAATGTTGAGGGCTTTGATTTCTCCAGCTTTAATTTCCGTTTCAAGGGCTCTGGAAGAAAGAATCGATATTCCGAGACCGGCTTTAATTCCTTCCTTGACGGCCGTGGAGGAACCGAAACGGGCCACCACGTTAAGAGAATCAATATGGACGGATCCTATCCTGTTAAAGTACTCTTTAATGATTGTTAAGGTACCGGACCCGGTTTGCCGTAAAATAAAAGGTTCAGTGGATATTTTTTTAAGTGATATTTGTTTTCTATCCGCCCATTTATGTTCGGCGGAAACCGCCAGTACCAGTTCATCCTCCCACAGTTCATGGTTCATAAAACCCGTATGAGGGCTTTTCGAACCGATGACGCCCAGTTCAAGCTCTCCTTCAGACACACGGTGTTCTATTTTTTTGGTATCGGCAATCGCCAGCTTAACCGTTGTAAGCGGATACTTTTCATGAAATCTGCCAATGACTTTGGGCAATATATATTCTCCTGGAATCGTGCTGCCACCGATATAAATCTCCCCTTTTTTTACACCGAGAAAATCCTGCATTTCATTGCAAGCGGTTTTTTTCATTTCAAGCAGCACACGCGCGTGCTTATAAAGGAGTTTGCCAGCTGCGGTGGGAACCACCTGCCGTCCCATACGATCAAATAGTCTGCTACCAACCATACCTTCAAGGGTGGCTATCCTTTCACTGACAGAGGCCTGTGCAAGAAATACGGCATTGGCGGCTTTTGAAAAGCTCTTCAATTCTAGAACTTTGCAGAAAATTTCCAGTTGTCTGAGGTCAAAATCCACAGTGGCCATTTTATAAGGTTCTTCTTTTCTCATAAGATTTTATTAACCTGAATATTAAATCAAGTCAAATATAGAAGCTACGCAGGTGATCGCAATCATCGCCAATATAAAAACCATTATAAGAGGCAAAAGGAGCCAATGCCGGTTTCAGTGCATATCACTGGAGCAATTTTTTCTTTTTTTGGTTGATGTATTGTCGCTGCAATACTAAGTTAGTTCCTCAATATTGCATTAAAACTGATTTTATTTTTGTGACTTCTATCTGAATATTAAATGATTCCCTTAAGAGATGAAAATCCGTCCAGCACCATTCCTCTGGTCACTATTTTTCTAATTTTAGCCAACATTTGTCTTTTTATCTATCTAAACTATGTTGTACCCGGAGAAACGAATCAATTTTTTCTTAAACTCGGATTTATTCCCTTTGAACTTTCCCATTTCAAAGATATCTCCCCGAAGAATCTTGTGCCTGTGCCCTTGACTATTTTTACCTCAATGTTCATTCACGGTGGTTGGATTCATTTGTTGAGTAACATGCTATATTTATGGATATTCGGTGATAATGTGGAGGATCTTCTCGGTCATATAAAATACCTGGTTTTCTATGTGACCTGTGGAATTGCGGCAGCCGGGGGACATTTTTTAGTAAATACATCTTCAAAAATTCCCACAGTCGGTGCCAGCGGTGCGATTGCCGGTGTCCTCGGAGCATATGTATTCCTTTTCCCCAAGGCACGTATAAAAACCCTGTTCATCATTTTCATATTCATCCATATAGTTAATATTCCGGCGATTTTAATGCTTGGTTTTTGGATAATCATGCAGGTTTTGAGCGCTTATTTTGAATATGGCACTCAAACAGGCGGCCAGATCGCCTGGTTTGCCCATATAGGAGGATTTGCCTCCGGCCTTATGCTGATTATTGTAATGAAAAAAAGAAAGAAAAGGTCTTATCGATAAATGACGCCCAATGCAAAATTGTTACAATCTGATACCTTTCCCGACACGTCCGTGTGCTCCAAAAACAAACGTGCCGAACTAATTGCAAACTGGCAGACGCTTCAGCGAATTTTCCTGCAGCCTGAAAGTGAATCTTCCAGGTCAACCCTATTAAAATACATGGAACAGATTCTTTTTGGCCTGAATGATTTTTTAAAACAGCATGTCGGGATCACCGAAGAAGCAAGCCTGCTGGAACTCTCCAACAGGTATAAAGACAGCTGTATCAGTAAAAACCCCGCTAAAAAACTTGCCGCAGTCATTAAAAGAATCATCGAGGATATCGCTCCCCATGCGGTAAACGTCGCTTCGCCTTATTTCATCGGTCATATGACCTCCGCCATACCATTTTTTATGGTTCACCTTCAAACCATTGTGACCGCATTAAATCAGAATCTAGTGAAACTGGAAACATCCAAAGTGACCTCAGTCCTTGAACGCCAGGTTCTGGCAAAAATTCACCGATTAATTTACCATAAGGATGATTCTTTTTACGACTTTCACATTCAAAACCCGGAAAGCACTCTGGGAACTTTCGTTGAAGACGGTACCCTCGCCAATCTTACCGCCCTATGGGTTGCCAGAAATGCTTTTTTTCAGCCGACTGAAGGTTTCGCCGGCGTGGAAAAGGAGGGAATGGCTGCCGCTTATCATGCCTGTGGAATTGATCGTTGCGTGGTCCTGGTATCACAACTTGGGCATTATTCCCTGAGAAAATCCGGCGGGATTTTAGGCATCGGTCACAGACAGTTCCTGTCCATAGATGTTGACCGCCATAACCAAATGGACGTCATAAAACTGAAAAAAACCATTGAATCATTAAAAACCGATTCCCCTAAAACAAAAATTCTTGCCGTCGTGGGAATAGCCGGAACCACTGAAACAGGAACGGTTGACCCCCTCGCTGAAATTGCTGAAATATGTGATAAACACAACATTCATTTTCATGTGGATGCGGCCTGGGGAGGACCCACCCTTCTTTCGGAAAAATATAGAACGTTGCTCTCAGGAATTCATCTGGCGGATTCGGTGACCATTGACGGACACAAGCAGTTTTACATGCCGATGGGATGTGGCATGGTTTATTTCAAGGATCCATCCATCATGGATCATATTGCCTATTATGCCTCTTATGTAAACCGTCCCGGCTCAGTCGATCTCGGAATCCGCTCTGTTGTCGGCTCCAGATCGGCCATGTCCCTTATCCTCGGCAGTTCACTTGAGATTATGGGAAGTATGGGATATGCCCTTCTTATTGACCACGGAATCGAAACCGCCATGTCGTTTGCAACAGAAATTAATAAAAGACCCCTGTTTGAACTGGTGACCCAGCCACAGCTTAATATTCTCACTTATAGAATTTTACCGAATAAAATTAAAAAAGAATTCATTCATGCCGATGCGAAAAAGAAAAAAGAGTTGAATCAACAATTGAATCATATCAACATCACAGTCCAACGCCTACAAAGAGAGGCCGGAAAGAGCTTTGTTTCCCGAACGACGCTCAACAGAACCGCCCATGAAGAAAAAGTCGTGCTGCGATCTGTGGTGATGAATCCGATGACCGATATGAAAATTATTGGTGAAATACTGGATGAACAGGAGGATATTTATTTACGCGAATTTGATCATTCCAGGTAAACACTCGCCTGGCCAGGCTGAAGCTGTTTAGGTTGAGTCGTTGCTGTCCCAGTATTAAATACAGATGATCTGGTTAAAAATCGAATCCATCAATAAAGCCGGTTTAACATTTTTTTATGGTAATTTTCAGGAGTTACCATGCAGATTTTCATAAAAATTGCCACATGGGTTTTCCTTTTTTATTTTTTTTATTGCTGTTTCCTTTTTATAATACAGCGCCAGATTATTTTCCCCCGCAGTCAGATCCCCTATTCTTCCGAAACCAAAAACACCGTTCCCGGAATTGAAAAGATATGGCTGACCATTGATACCGGAAAATTCGAGACATGGTTTATGCCGCCGCTAAATATCGATCCGATAAAACCATCGCCGGCAGTCATTTTTGCTCACGGCAATGCGGAGTTAATCGACTTTTGTCCGCAAGAACTCCAGGGTTTTACCCGTATCGGTATCGGGGTGCTTCTTATTGAATATCCCGGTTACGGTCGGTCTGATGGTTCTCCTTCGCAAAAAACCATTTCCCATGCGTTTAATGCAGCATACGACTATCTTGTTTCCAGAAAGGAGGTAGATCCAAAGAGAATCATTCTTTTTGGACGCTCTGTGGGTGGCGGGGCGGCCTGTGCTCTTGCCGCAAACAAACCTGCTGCCGCACTGATACTTCAATCTACATTTACATCTGTCAAAGCACTGGCATCAAGGTTTCTTGCCCCTGGTTTTTTGGTGCGTGATCCTTTTGATAACCTGTCGGTTGTCAGCACCTACCCCGGTCCTGTTCTCATTATACATGGCAAATACGACGACATTATTCCGTTTTCACATGGCAAGGCCCTATATAAAAAAGCCGTCAACGGTAAAATGATAATCTATGATTGCGGTCATAATGATTGCCCACCAAACCAGGAAGTATTCCGTAAAGATATTGAAACATTTCTTCATAACGCAAAAATCATCAGGAATTAGAAAAAAACGCTTTTACTGACGTTATTTCCAGTTAAAATCCGAAATTGAAATGCTGTTTTAACAATTCAACGGTCCTTTGGCTCATTTTCAGCTTCTCTATTTCCTGAGGTGATACCCAGCGTGCATCGATGGCGTCATCCCCGGCCTGAATCTCACCGTTTACATAATCTGCAATCAGGTCAACAATCACGTAGTGAAATTTTACGTTGCCCATATGATCATGCTCTATCAGGTCAAATGTATATATAGGTCGCCCAGCATGTATGGTAATTCCCGTCTCTTCAAATATTTCCCGTTCAACTCCTTGTTGAAGGGATTCCCCCAATTCCAGTTTCCCCCCGGGAATAGACCACAAACCTTTCGACGGTGTCTGTCCTCGGCAAACCAGTAAGACATTTCCATCCTTAAAGACGACGGCGCCAACTCCCACTCGCGGGCTGTTCGGATATTCATTTTTGGACATACCAATATTTTTTTTGCTTGGCATAATTTCAGCTCTTAAAATGCGACATTCATGTGAACCGGTTTTGAGTTATTTTTCCAAGGCTAACTGAATCGGGGGGCCGGGGAGTTTTTATCAATGGCCTTTTTGGTAAACCGTTTGAGCTTTAATGATTGGTAGCGGTTCGTCCGAAGAAGTGCCCATTTGCCCGTATCCGCCTTAACAATAATTTTGAGAAACTGGCGTACGGCAGCTATCTCGCTGAGATTCGATTTGAACCAGCCCCAAGAGACAGAACTCCACGGCAGCGTTGATCGTCTCTGCCTGTATGGATTTCACTGAGAAGATAGGGGGCGTGTACAGAGTGCCGGACTTGTTTGTTAAGGCGGATACGGGCAAATGGGCACTTCTTCGGACGAACTGAGTAAAGATTGAAAAACTCCCCGATCCCTCAATCTAATCATTTCATAAAGTTCAACAAGTCTTGACACCCTTTTTTCTTTTCTCTATTCTCTTTTAAGGCTCAGTCATGACCTCCGGCCCAGCCGGAGGCTTGCATAAAGCCCTATAAGGGCATCGATACTGATAACCCCTTAAGGGGTATTATTGTGTTAAAATTACTGTTCTGCGACCAAATCCATTTTT
>JAXHVO010000128.1 GCA_034189135.1 Thermodesulfobacteriota bacterium
TGGTGGAGGCGGCGGGAGTCGAACCCGCGTCCGAAAATATTCCACACAGGCATCTACATACTTAGTCTGAAATTTAAAGTTCGTCTTTGATAGTCTCCTTCAGACAGGATACCAAAAAGACTAGTCTGTTTAAGTTTCGCCTTTCCCGGAACAGACATCCGGGTTAGGCTATCCTGCTAGTCGACGCCCTTGCAGGGTGCGCAGGAAAAACCCTGCAGGACGCTAGCTGCTTTACGCAGCTAGGGCGTATTCATAATCATCTGCGATTATATTTAAGTTCCAGTCGTTTAACGAGCGGACAGGAGCTCGGTATGCAGCCTAAGCTTCTTTATCCCCGTCGAAGCCGTTTCGCCCCCAAAAAGGGAAGTTTAAAAGAACAGTTGATATATTTATAAATTAAGCAAAAAAGAGGAAAATGTCAAGATATTCCATGTGCTGATATTCTATGTGATTGATACTTGATAGCATATAAAAAAGAAAAGCATACTTTGTATACTGGTCTGGGTTAGCCGTGAGAACCTTTTGACCGCATCGCCTGCATCAAAAAAATGAGTTGACATTACACAATATGATTTATATATAGATCATTAATGGGCTTAGTTATCTATTAATAAATCATTATGAAGGTGTGACAATGGCGCGAAAAAAGATCGAAAATCACTTGCCATTGCCGGTTCGTCACGCGCTTAAGGAACTGGGCATGCTGATCGCTTCCGGACGTAAGGAAAGGCAGTTTACACAGGCGGAATTGGCAAATCGTGTGGGTGTGGGGCGAATGACCATCGTTCGGATGGAAAAAGGTGCGCCTGAAGTCGCGATCGGAAATTATCTCGCTACTGCATGGATACTTGGATTGCAGGTACTTTCTTGGAATGATTTTGGAGGGCTACGAGCAGACTCATCTGTTGCCGCGTACCTGGAAAAAATTGGTAAGCATTTGCCTGAAAGGATACGAAAGTTAAAGGATGATATAGACAATGACTTCTGAAGCTTTTGTCTGGATATGGCTTCCGGATGAAACTAAACCGGTTTTGTGCGGCAAATTGCAGGAAAAAGCCGGAGAACTTCAATTTTATTATGGCAAAAGCTATCTTGCACGCAGGAATGCGATTTCATTGGATATACGCGAGATGCCTCTGGAAGGTGGCGCTTTCCGCCCACGAATCGGTGAGATGCATGGTGCCATTCGGGATGCTGCACCCGATGCCTGGGGAAGAAGGGTACTTTTATACCGACTGAATCAAAATAAAGTCACCGAGTTTGATTATTTATTAAATGCAGGACCAGATCGCATAGGCGCTTTGGTGGTACAAGAATCATCCGATCGTTATCAGCCAAATGAATTTGAAACTGCAACGATTGAGCAATTGGTTGAAGCGGCCGGATTAATCGAAAACGGTCATCCGCTACCGACCACCTTGGACGCCGCTTTGGTGCATGGCTCCAGTGTAGGGGGAGCCAGGCCAAAAGCATTGCTTTATGATAATCAGTCTAGTTGGATTGCCAAATTCAGCTCCACCACAGATCAGTACCCGGTTGTCCGGAGCGAGCTGGCCGCAATGTGGATGGCCGGGCAGTGCCAAATCCGTGTGCCTTCCTTACGCTTGGTTGAATCACTGGGAAAGGACGTTTTGCTGATTGAAAGGTTTGACCGCATTCGTGTTGCAAACGGTATGAAAAGACGATTTATGATTAGCGGCTTGACAGCTTTACAGCTCCATGAAACCGAAAGCCGTCTTGCGTCTTATCTGGATCTGACGGGCTTTATTAGACGTTATGGAAAAGATGCAGAGCGAGATAACGCACAGCTTTTTCGACGCATGATGTTTAATATTTTGATCGGGAATAATGATGATCATGCCAGAAACCATTCTTTTTTCTGGGACGGAACGCATTATCACCTGACACCGGCTTATGATATATGCCCGATGCTTCGATCCGGTTTGACTGCCAACCAAGCCATGATTGTCGGAAAACAGGGCCGCTTAAGTACCGTAAAGAATGCTCTATCGGAATCGGGCCTTTTCGGGATCACAAAAGACAAAGCTGCTTCCATTAAGGAAGAACTGGTTGATAAAATCGAAACGCTTTGGGCGGAGGCCTCTGATTATGCGGGTTTGACAAAGGTTCAATCTGAATTGTTGCGAAGATCTACAGTTCTATCACAGGGAGTTTTTTATCAGTAATTTTTTCTTTCCCTTTCCAGCTCTCTTTTTTCATCGCGTTTTCGAATGGCTTGGCGTTTGTCATATTTGCGTTTGCCTTTGGCGATGGCCAGGGTGATTTTTACCTTGCCTCTCTTAAAATACACTCTAAGCGGGATCAGGGAAGACCCTTTCTCATTCACCTTGCCATAGAGTCTTTTGATTTCATGTTTGTGCAGCAGAAGTTTTCTGGGCCTTAAAGGGTCGTGATTTCCATAGTAGGCAAAGGGATAGGGGCCGATGTGCATCTGGTGAACAAAGACCTCGCCGTTGACGATTTTGGCATAAGAATCCTTCAGATTCCCCCTGCCCAGTCTTAGAGATTTGACTTCGGTTCCTTTAAGGGCTATTCCGGCTTCAAGTTTGTCCTCGATAAAATAGTTATGCCGGGCTTTGCGATTTTCAGCGACAATTTTTATGTGATTTTCCAAAATTCAAATTTACCATAAGATTCTCCTCCAAATCAGTTGGAGAAGAGAATATGAGGTTTTAAGGGTTCAAGTGAATGTAAACGGCCTGGTACAGATTATATAAACACTTGCGCCTTCTTCACCTGTCTTTTTAATATTTTTAAAGTATGTCTATATAGAAAGGCGTCTCCAGGATTCAGGCTTTTTCTGTATGTATTTGTTTTTCGGTCACTTCCACTCGAACCCCTGATTCCTTGAATCCTGAAATCCTTATTATCCTGATCCAACCAACACTTTTGGAGATGATCCAAGATTACTTATAAGGAGAGACCTGTGCAAGACTACGATTTAACCGGTAAACTCTTTATCCGGAAGAATATCTCCGTAAAATTCCTTCAACAGGTTAAAAATACCATCGGCGGATGTTTGTTTCAAAACATCTTTCATAATCTGTTGTGAACTTTCCACACTGAGCGATCTGATCATGGCCTTTACTTCCGGTATGGATTGAGGGTTCATGCTTAATTCATCCATTCCCATGCCCAGAAGTACCGGTATGTGGATCGGGTAACTGGCCATTTCGCCGCACATAAAAAGTTTGGTATTGCTGTTTTGGGCCACATCGGCCACATGCTTGATCATACGGATAATAGCGGGCTCCAGAGACCGATAAAGATGGGCCACTTTTCGGTTTTCCCTGTCTATTGCCATGGAGTACTGTATCAGATCGTTGGTGCCAATACTGAAAAAATCGACTTCTTTGGCCATCAAATCCGCCATGATCACTGCCGAAGGGACTTCTATCATGATTCCGATTTCAATATTCCTGTTAAATTTGATGCCTTCCTTATCTAAAGAATCGGACGTTTCGTTGAGGATCTTCTTAGCTTCGCAGATTTCATCCAGCGTGGATATCATGGGAAACATGATGCGAACATGACCAAAAGCGGCAGCCCGCAGTATGGCGCGAAGCTGGGTAATAAACACATCGGTTTTTGTCAAACAGTACCTGATCCCGCGAAGTCCAAGAGCAGGGTTCACTTCCTGTTCAAAAGGAGCATGGGAAATAACTTTGTCGCCGTTTATATCAAGGGTCCTTATGGTTACCGGTTTAGGAGCCATCACTTCAACGACATCCTTGTAGTTATCAAAAAGTTCATCTTCAGCGGGAAAATCAATACGGCTTAAATACTGGAATTCCGTCCTTAACAGACCGATACCGTCTCCGCCGTAGTTAATGACGGATACCACTTCTTCATGAAGTTCGATATTTCCCATAATCTTAAGTTGGATTCCGTCCGTTGTCTTGGCAGGGAAATGGCCGGTCCTGGTGATGGCAGCTTTATACTCATCGTATCTGATCTTTCGTTCGGCAAACTCTATGAGAGTCTGCTCATGAGGATGAATAACCACCATGCCGAGCATACCGTCAACAATGATCACATCATCGTTTTGAATAATATTGGTCGCATCTGCAAGCCCCAACACTGCTGGTATTTCAAGAGTACGGGCGACGATGGCTGTGTGGGATGCCATACTGCCTCTGTCGGTGACAAATGCTTTAATTTTTTCTAATTGTATCTGGCTTGTTTCCGCAGGGGAAAGATTGTGTGCCACCAGTATGACCCGCTTATATATTTCTCCGATATTTACCTGTTTTACCCCGACAAGATTTCGGATAATCAGATCGGACGCATGATCAATATCCTCCATCCGTTCCTTCAGATAGGAATCCGGCAATTTTCTAAACATCGATTTGATGCTTGTTACAGCTTTCTTAAGTGCCCACTCAGCGTTAACCCGTTCACTTTTAATTATTTTTATGGTTTTTTCATAAAGTTTTTTGTCTTTAAGAAGCACTTTCTGGGCTTCAAGTATAGAAACATGCTGCCGCAGTTCTTCCGGTGTGTCGTTAATAATTACATCCAGTTCATCCCTTGATTTTTTTACGGCGGCTTTAAAACGGTTGGTCTCATTTTTTAACTGTTTTTCCCTGATAAGATATTTCTCGACCACATCGACGCCTTCTTTATCGACGATGTAAGCCTTACCTATGGATATTCCAGGGGAAGCGCTTATTCCGTGAATTCTTATTTCACCTGTGTTCTGTTCCGGCATACCCTTTTATTCCTCAAACCCTTTTTCTACCAGAGCTATGATGTCATTTATAATATCGATATCCGATCGACTGTCAGCGGACAGCGCTATTGTTGATCCTTTTGCGCAGGCAAGTGTAAGTATATCAATGATACTGGAAGCGTCCACTTTCTGGTTGTCCTTGATCAACCATATGTTTGATTTCGCATTTTGTGCAAGTTTTGCTATTTTTGCTGCTGAGCGCGCGTGAAGTCCAAGTTCGTTTACAATCACCACTTCCTTTGAGAATGCAAAATTCAGCTTGCTCATAACTCTCCAACTATCAACAGACAGGATATATGTCAATCTGAAATCATTGACAAAGGACCCAGCGGTTGATAGAAAATTTTGTTGTTTATGGTTTACAGTTACCGGTTTACGCCTGAGAAAGCGGTGAACTGTAAAGCGACAACTGTGGACGGTTATGAATTTCAACGGTCTATAACAGTAAAATTAAGGAGGTATAAAAAATGCCAGATAGCGTACTGATATTCGGTAAAAATACCTGACCATTTACTACTGCGGCTCGTGAAGCTTATGCAGCGGAAGGCCGGGAGGTGGAATATTTTGATGTATCATCCCAGACTGACAAACTTCATACCATGCTGAAGTATTCCAGCGGGAAACGTAAGGTTCCGGTTATTATTGCAGATGGTAAGACCCTTATCGGGTATAACGGGAAATCATGAAAGGTTTAAAATATCGGCTGTATGCCGGTTAAAAAAAGTTAGAAGGAGCAGCCCTTCGGGCTTCAAAGAGCGTCCCTTCGGGACTTGATGAGCGGCCTTTCAGACTTCGCCTCTGGCTACGCCGTGACAAGCGGCCTTGAAGAGCGTCTCGCTATGCGGGACTTTAAGCCTAAAGCGTAGCGCTCTTTAAGCGAAGCGCTCATCAAACGAAGTGCTCCTCAAGCAAAGCGGTCAACAGGCCTAGTGTTTGATTTCCCGGATCAGGAGAAAATGATAAAAATGGAAAAACAATTTCTGGTGGACGATTTTAAAATAGGAGAATCATGGCGTTTGTTTAAAATCATGGGTGAATTTGTCGATGGCGTTGATAATCTGCATGATGTCGGACCGGCGGTAAGTATATTCGGATCAGCCAGGACCAAACCGGACGATCCCGAATATAAAAAAGCTGAAAAAATTGCCTCTTTTTTTGTTAAAAACAACTTTGCAGTGATTACCGGTGGCGGGGGCGGTGTCATGGAGGCTGCCAATAAGGGTGCAGCTGAAGCCGGAGGCACTTCTGTCGGGCTTAATATTGTGCTTCCCTTTGAGCAGGAGCCGAATAAGTATTCCAATCTTAACCTTGATTTCAATTATTTTTTCATCCGTAAAGTGATGTTTATTAAATATGCCTTTGCTTATATTATTATGCCGGGCGGTTTCGGCACTTTGGATGAGCTTTTTGAAGCGGTAACCCTTGTTCAAACCCGCCGCATAAGGCCTTTCCCCATCATTCTGGTGGGTTCTGATTATTGGTCCGGGCTCAAAGACTGGATAAAATCACGTTTGCTGGAAGAAAAACGGATATCGCCTGAAGATTTTGATATATTGCAGCTCATGGATGATCCCGAAGAAATTGTTAACGTGGTGAAAAAGATGGTCATTATATGAGCGACAGTCCGGCAATAGAAAAAATGCAGCACAGGGTCGAGGAGCTGAAAAGGGAAAATTTAAGGCTGGAAGAATCCGCAAAAGCGGCGTGGAATCAGAATGAATACCTGACGGCTTTGCATGAAACATCGGTGGGTTTGATCAACCGGCTGGACAGAAAGGAGCTTTTAGAGTCTGTATTAAACCGGGCGGCACTATTAACAGGGACGGAACACGGTTTTATTTATTTACTCGAACCCGGCGAGATGGAAATGGAGATGCGGGTGGTCATGGGTTTTTTCAACAGTCAACTGGGTCGCAGAGTGAGGCTGGATGAAGGATTGGGCGGGGTAATCTGGAAGACCGAGCAGCCGATGGTTGTGGATGACTACAGCTTATGGGATGATAGATTGCCGGACAGTTCTCTTGACCCACTTTGCGCCTCCGTCGGCATTCCTTTAAAAACAGAATCAGGCGTTTTGGGTGTGATCGGGTTATCCCACGTGGATAAGGAAAAAAAATTTCATGCTGAGGACATAACCGTATTGGAACGTTTTGCCGAAATCGCCCTGATCGCTCTGGAAAAGGCGAAACTCTATTCGGATGTTCGCCGGGAGCTGGCCGAGCGTAAAAAGACTGAGACAATATTGCGGCAAAGCGAAGAGCGGTATCGCCTGCTGCTGGAATCTTCACCCGATCCGGTGGTGGTTTATGATGTAGAGGGAAACGCGACATACGTAAACCCCGCCTTTGAACAGACTTTCGGCTTTTCCAGCCAGGAGGTGCTGGGCAGTCAAATCGATTTTGTTCCCAAAGAAAACTGGCCGGAAACAAAAAAAGCCATAGAGAACATGCTAGCGGGTAAAAAAATACAGCTGTTCGAAACAAAGCGGCTGACGAAAGATGGTCATCTGCTGGATGTTCAACTCAGCTCCACGCTGTATTTAAACCGGGAAGGCAAATTAACCGGGAACATCGTTACTCTGCGCGATATCAGTGCACGTAAAAAGGCGGAAAAACAATTAAAAAAGTATCATGATCACTTAGAAGTGCTGGTTGAAGAACGTACCAAAGAGCTGGCCAAGATCAACAAAAAGCTCATCCAGGAGGTGGAGGAACGAAAACGAGCCGAAGAAGCCTTGTTAAAGCGCGAGGTGGAGCTGGAAGCCCAGTCTCAGCACCTTGAAGAGGTGAATACTGCCTTGAAAGTTCTGTTAAAACAGAGAGAAGAGGATAAAAAGGAGCTCGGTGAAAACGTGCTTTCCAATGTCAAAGAGCTGATTACCCCATATGTGGAAAGGCTAAACAAGAGTAAACTGGGTACCAACCAAAAAACCCTGGTCAATATTCTTGAATCCAATTTAAGCAACATCATTTCTCCTTTTATAAGTAAAGTATCCTCAAAATATTTTAATTTCACCCCCATGGAAATACGGGTGGCCAATCTGGTCAAGGACGGGAAGACCAACAAGGAGATCGCAGATTTGCTGTTTCTGTCAAAAAACACCATTTTATTTCACCGACACAATATTCGCAGCAAACTGGGGTTGAAAAACAAAAAAATTAACCTCAGGTCCCACCTCTTATCCTACGATCGGTAGTGGTTATTACCCACTAATAACCCACTATATTATCAACTTGACATTTTATGATTAAAAGTATTTATTCTATTGACTAAATGAAAGATACATTGTAGCTATGGTTTCATTCATAGATAATATCTTAAAAAAATGAGTGACATTCATATTTTAAAGAAAAATCCATAAAAAACAGTTACAAAAAGAAGGAGGCCTTTATTTTGGTCGTGGCAAATGAGCAAAATCAAAATGATATCCTGCTGGAGCTCGAGGATGTCCACATGTCTTTTGGGAAAGTGAAAGCCCTTAACGGTATCAGTTTGAAAGTCAAAAAGGGGCAAATCCATTCTATTATCGGGCCGAACGGGGCGGGTAAGACGGTGATGATGAATGTGATCAACGGTCTTTACCACCCGCAAAAGGGTGGGGTCTATTTTAAAGGACAAAAAATAAACCATCTTAAGCCGTATGAGAGGGCCAAACTGGGATTGGCCAGAACGTTCCAGAAAGTTGAAGTTTTTGGCGGTATGACGGTGCTGGATAATATACGTCTTGGTCGTCACATTCACTATAAATCGGGTATGCTCAGCGGTTCACTCTATCTGGGGAAATCGGCCAAGGAAGAAATAGAGCACCGAACGTTTATCGAAGAAGAAATCATTGACCTTTTAGAGATTGAATCCATCCGGAGCAAACCGGTGGGGATGCTCCCTTACGGCCTTCAGAAAAGGGTCGAACTGGGCCGGGCCCTTGCATTGGGACCTGAAATTTTAATCCTTGATGAACCGTTGGCCGGTCTGAACCTGGAAGAAGTGGAAGACATGGCCAGGTTTATTCTGGATGTAAATGAAGAAAAGCGCTGGAAGGTCACCTGTATCCTGGTGGAACATGATATGGGGGTGGTGATGGATCTTTCAGAAGAAATATTTGTGCTTAACTTCGGTAATATGATTATGGACGGGACACCTGAGGAAGTCCAGAACAATCCTGAAGTGATTAAGGCCTACCTGGGTGAAGAAGAATTGTATGCCACTAGGGCATAAACAGCTAAAAAACTAAGGAAAAGGAATGGAAATTACAAAAGAACTGACGATTCCAAAACTATTCTTTGAGCAGGCAAAGAAGTACGGCAAAGACCGGGTGGCCATGCGGGAGAAAGAGTTCGGCATCTGGCGTCCGGTGACCTGGCAGGATTATTTTGAAAATGTAAAATACATTGCTTTAGGGTTGGTCAGCCTGGGTCTTAAAGAAGGGGATAAGGTTTCCATGATCGGTGATAACCGTCCGGAGGGTCTTTGGGCGGAAATGGCCGCTCTGTGCGCGCGGGGAGTGGGTGTATGGCTGTTTCAGGACTGTCTGGTCGATGAAGTCAAATATATTGTCGACCATTCAGATACCCGGTTTCTTTTCGGCGAGGGCCAGGAAGAGGTGGACAAGGGCATGTCCATTTTTCATGAATGTCCCAAACTGGAAAAGATCATATGGGACGATCCCAAAGGGATGAGAAATTATGATCAGGATTACCTGATCAGTCTCAAGGAGGTTATGGACCTGGGCCGGGAACTGGATAAAAAAGAGCCTGGCCTTTTTAAAGAGTTGGCTTACAAGGGGCATGGAGACGAAGTGGCCCTCCTTTTTTATACGTCCGGGACCACGTCTTTGCCGAAGGGTGCCCTTTTATCTCACAACAACATGCTGACCATGGGAAAACACCTCATGACCGTAGACCCGTGCCTGGATACGGATGACTATGTGTCGTATCTTCCATTTGCCTGGATCGGGGAACAGATGATGTCGATTTCCTGCGGTCTTCAGATCGGATATACCATCAATTTCCCCGAGGCCCCGGAAACCGCCCAGGAGAATATTCGGGAGATCGGTCCCCATGTGATGTTTGCCCCGCCGAGGATGTACGAAGAAATGACCCGAAGGGTTCAGGTCAAACATCTTGATTCAACATGGAGCAAACGCAAGATTTATGAGCTTTCCACCACAATCGGATACCATGTGGCCAATTTAAAATTTGATAAAAAACCGACACCCTGGTTCTGGAAATTTTTACAGTGGTTGGCTTCCATCACTGTGCAGAATAAACTCAAAGACCATCTGGGGCTATCCAATGTGCGCAATGCTTATACCGGTGGTGCTGCCATGGGGCCGGATCATTTCCGATTTTTCCATGCCCTGGGTGTAAACCTGAAACAGATTTACGGGCAGACCGAGGTTGCCGGAATTTCGGTGGTTCATAAAAGTGGAGACATCAAGTTTGATACGGTGGGGCATCCGATTCCCGGCACGGAAATCAAAATTACCGAAGATGGTGAAATCATAACCAAAAGCTCATCCGTTTTCTTAGGCTATTATAAAAACCCCGAAGCCACTGCCAGCGCATTAAAAGACGGCTGGCTTCATTCGGATGACCGGGGATTTATCGACGACGATGGCCATCTGGTTGTTTTTGATCGTACAAAAGATGTTTTTACCTTAAGAGACGGCAAACCCTTTGCTCCCCAGTATCTGGAAACACGCTTGAAATTCAGCCCCTATGTAAAAGATTCCTGGGTCATCGGGGATAAGAAAGATTATATTACGGCGGTGCTTTGTATCGATTACGGGGTGGTGGGCAAGTGGGCGGATGAAAAGAAGATCAATTACACCAGTTATACGGAGCTTTCTCAAAAACAAGAAGTTTACGATTTGATTGAGAAACAAATTCGCCAGGCAAATAAGGATCTGCCGGAGGCAGCCAAAGTCACCAAATTTACCAGTCTGTATAAAGAACTGGATCCGGATGATGATGAGCTCACCCGAACAAGGAAATTGCGCAGAAAATTTGTGGAAAAACGATACAAAGAAATTCTCGATGCTCTATATTCTGATGCGGATACGGTACACATCGATACAACCATTAAGTATGAAGATGGGCGCGAAGCCCATATCCAGACCGATATGCATATCAGAAAGGCAATAGACTAAAAAGGAGAAAACTGAATGGATCTTTTTTTAATGACAATTACTTCAGGAATTATGGTCGGAGGTATTTATGCGCTCGTTGCTCTGGGATGGGTGCTGATCTATAAGTGTTCAGGCGTTCTGAACCTGGCCATGGGTGAAATGACTCTCATCGGCGCTTATATGTCCTTAAGTTTTTATTCCATGGGGGTCCCCTTTCTTCTATCGCTTTTGTTTTCCCTTATCATAGGTTTTATTCTGGGAGTTATCACCGAAAGGGTCTTTCTGGACAAACTCATAGGGGAACCGGTTCTGACAGTCATCATGGTTACTGTGGGACTTTCTTTTTTCTTTAAGGGGAGTGTGGAATTGATATGGGGTACGGATACACGCGTATTTACTCCGCCTGTTTTTTCAATCGAACCGATTCATTTCGGGCCGCTGGTGATCGGCAAGGTCTATCTGTGGAGCTTTGTGGCAGCCATTCTGCTGCTGGTTATTTTTGTCTCCTTTTTCAAATATACACGCTGGGGCCTTGCCATGCAGGCCACGGCTGATGACGAGATGGCCGCT
The DNA here is from genome assembly GCA_034189135.1 of Thermodesulfobacteriota bacterium. Taxonomy (NCBI): domain Bacteria; kingdom Pseudomonadati; phylum Thermodesulfobacteriota; species Thermodesulfobacteriota bacterium. Next base: position 11,451 of record JAXHVO010000128.1, read on the forward strand.
CTGTCCCTTGGTGTCAGTGCTCGTTTTGTTTATGCCGCCGCCTGGGCCATTGCATTTATGGCAGCCGGTGTGGGGGGTACTCTTTTGGGAAATATTAACGGGCTCAATATATCAGTGGGTTATCTGGGATTGCTTGTTTTGCCTGCAGTGGTGCTGGGAGGCTTAAATTCCATACCTGGGGCCATTGTCGGTGGAATGAGTATTGGAATATTACAGAATTTGTGCGGGGCCTACCTGGATCGTTACTTCCCGGGTGCGGTAAAAGAGATTGCACCTTTTGTGTTCATGGCCGTTTTTCTGTTTTTTAAGCCCCACGGGCTATGGGGATGGGAGCGGATTGAACGCGTGTAGAGTGTTTTGGATTCAAAGTGATAAGTGATAATACTTAGAGACAATATGATTTAAATACGCAGCCGTTACCAATGAGTATAAAACAAAAACCTTATGGGTTCCATTTTAAAATTTTAAACAACTAAATAATACGGAGTTATCCTATGTCAACAACTTGGCTTCCCTGTGGCAATTACCACCAAAACTATGCCGAAGATCATGCATGGTGGCAGACGAAGTTCATCAAGGGAAAGATGGCCCTTCTTGCGCTGATTCTTTTTTTGGTTATTCCTATGGTTTCCGATTCTTACATGCTAAGCATATGCAACCTGATAGGTTATACAATCCTGGGGGCATTAGGGGTGCAGCTTCTCATTGGTTTTTGCGGACAGATTACACTGGGTCATGCCGCCTTTATTGCGGTGGGTGCCTACACCAGCACCCTGCTTATTCTGGAGTTTCCCTGGCCTAAATTTCTTTTGGACTCGGGACTGGCATATCCGATCAGCATTTTTGTGGCTGCCATTGTTGCAGGCGTGTGGAGTGTGCTGTTCGGGCTTCCTTCTGCCAGGGTAAAGGGGTTTTATCTTATCTTAACCACCATGGCCGCGCAGTTTATTACCGTGGATCTGATCATTACGCAGTATATCAGCCAGATCGGTGGGCGGGGACAGGCCTTTTCCCTGCCGCCGGGAACCATTAAGGTCGGGCCCTGGGTGATTGACAGTGATCTTAAAGTTTATTTTATGATGATTATTTTTGTAATTTTATGTACCGTTGCCATGGCTAACCTGCTACGTTCAAAAGTCGGCAGGGCCTGGGTGGCCATCAGGGATAATGATATTTCTGCTGAAGTAATGGGTATTAATGTTTTCAAGTACAAGTTGTTGGCATTCTTCGCAGCCGGGTTTATCGGGGGGATTGCCGGTGCATTATGGATCAGCAATCTGGCCGCCATCAGCCCGGAACATTTTCCCTGGTTCTGGTCTCTATGGCTGGTCGGTGTAATTCTCATTGGAGGGGCAGGCTCTATTCATGGAGCCATTTTTGGTTCACTATTTATGGTGGTCATTATGGAAGCCTTACAGCTTGCCGTGATGCCCCTTGCTGATACCTTTCCTAAGCTTTTGATGGACTTTTTGTTTATAAAGGAAGCTGTTTTTGGACTGGCTATCTGTGCATTCATGATATTTGAACCAAACGGCCTGGCCTATCGCTGGTGGCAGATAAAAAATTATTTTAACTTGTGGCCATTTTCATATTAATTAAAGGAGGTGATATTTTTTAAATCTGGTAAAAACCCTTTGGCAAAAATACTCTCTTAAAAAAGGGGGAGAAATTATGTTTACAAGAAGTATGTGGTCAAAGTTTTTTACATTTATATTTGCGGTGATTCTTATCATGGGATTTACTTCCATGGCAGGAGCTGCATCCATTAAAGTGGGCGCGCTCAACGACATGACCGGTGCAACGTCGGACGTTGGAAAAGACTATGCATTGGGTATCGCTGAAGCCATTCATTATGTAAATGATACAGGTGGAATAAACGGCAAAAAGATTAAACTGTACCAGTTTGATTATGGATATCGTATTCCTGAAGCACTGACAAAGTATAACCTTTTTAAACGGTTGAAATGTGTAGCAGTTTTAGGGTGGGGAACAGGAGATACAGAGGCTTTGGCACCAACCGTTGCAAAAGATAAGATGCCCTATGTATCGGGATCGTATTCCGGGCATCTGTGCAACCCTGAAAAGACGCCGTATAACCTTTTCTTTTCAACGGATTATTCAACACAGTCCCGTGGCCTTATTACTGCCTGGCACAGAAAAAAGTGGCCCACCAAATCGGATTACAAAAAGCGTAAACCCCGAATCGCCATGTGTTATATGTTTGCCTCACCTTTTAGCAGCGCATCCATAAAAGCAGCAAAGGATCAGGCAAAACTTCTTGGATTTGAAATCGGCCCGGATCAGGACGTGTCTTTATTTGCCATTGATACCAAGAGCCAGATTTTAGCGTTAAAAGAATTCAAACCCGATGTCCTTTTGCATACCAATACGGTGATGTCCGTTGCCGCAACCCTGCGGGATGCATATGCACTTGATCTTGGCGCTGATAACATCATTAAATGCTGGGGATTTGATGAGAACCTGCCCAAGCTGGCGGGTAAAGCTGCTGAAGGTGCCATCGGATGTTCGCCATGGGCATTTTTCGGCCTTGATGTTCCGTTGATGGACAAAGTGAAAGAGTATGCCAAAAAATATAACCCTGGAATTCCTCCTGAAAAACGGACGATCCATACCGTTCAGGCATGGGCCAATGCGTTAGGCCTTGTTGAAGCATTAAAAAGGGCGGATAAAGCCGGTGATTTGTCGGGCGAGGGAATACTGAAAAAGGGTTTTGAGACCATGAGAAATTATGAAATTGGCTTGGGCATCGCACCGTCTACTTTCACGTCAAAGGATCACCGACCTCAAAGCGAGGCAAAAATCTACGAGTATAAAAACGGGAAATTTGAGCTGCTTGATGAGGTAGATCTAAAAAAAGAATGGCCTGATAAATGGGCGAATGAGTGGCTCGGCTGGTAATCTTTTTTCAACCCTCAGGGAGGTCTTAAGGCTTTGTCAAACGATAATATGATCTTAAAAATCAATAATATTGAAGTAAAGTACCATGAAGTCATCCTGGTAATCAAAGGTGTTTCCATCGAAATTCCCGAAGGAGGCATAGTGGCGCTTTTGGGTGCCAACGGAGCGGGAAAGAGTACGACCTTAAAGGCGATATCCGGTCTTTTAAAACATGAAGACGGCAAGGTTACCGACGGGTCGATTGAATTCATGGGTGAGCGCATAGATAAGCTGGGTGCTGAAAAGATTGCCAAAATGGGCATTGTCCAGGTGATCGAAGGTCGAAGAGTGTTTGAGCATCTGACCGTGGAAGAAAACCTGAAAGTGGGCGCCCATATGAAAAAGTACGGAAGGTCCATAAAGGACGGTCTGGAGATGGTGTATAACTATTTCCCCAGGTTAAAGGAAAAGCGCAATGAAGTTGCCGGATTCATCAGTGGGGGTGAACAGCAGATGACGGTGGTCGGCCGTGCGTTGATGACCAGTCCCAAACTGATTCTTTTAGATGAACCTTCCATGGGTCTGGCTCCGCTTCTTATCCATGAAATCTTTAATATTATTACCCAACTCAACAAGGAAGAAAAAATTTCCATTCTTCTGGTGGAGCAGAACGCCAAGCTGGCTTTAAACATTGCTCCCCATGCTTATGTGATGGAAAACGGACGTATTGTGATGGATGACACTTCCGAAAAGCTCAGAGATAACCCGGATATCAAAGATTTCTATCTGGGGATGACCGATTTTGGGGGAAGAAAAAGTTTTCGCGATGTGAAGCACTACAAGCGGAGAAAAAGATGGCTTACCTAACCCTTAAAATTAGTAAGGGAGGAAACAATGCATAAAAAATCGATTTTGTTTACATGTTTTAGTCTTTTCATAATAGTAGCCTTTATGACCGGTTGTGCCGGTCTGATGGCGAAGCCGACTGAAGGCAATTTCAAGGCGCCGGTGGTTACTTTGGATTCCATGGAAGTGGCCCATGCTTTTGGATACTGGTATTTTTCAAGTAAAACAAAAACCACCAAGGGAAAACCTGCAAATGTTGGAGCCCCCCTTGACTTGGCGTTTACCTTCAACATTGAAAACCCCAATTCGTATCCCATACTCCTGGAAAATTTAAAATTCACTGTGGCATTTGAGGAATTTGAGCTCAATACGGTCAGCACAGTGGCTACTCAATGGATACCTGCAGGCAAGACAAACCAGGTGCTGGTGCATGCTCACTTTGATGTCAGACAGTCGTTGTTGAGTTTGCTGGTGACCGGTGGGTTTAAATTAAAGGAGAAGAAAACAAATGCTTGGGCGGCTCTGGAAAAATGGTGGCTGGGAATTCCCAAGTATGAAATACCTGTTCACGTTAAACAAGGTGCGGCTGTTTTCAAGGCTGATGGTGTTGTCAAGGTATCTCAATTTAACGCCACATTTCCTTAATAAAACCACTACAGAACCATTATTTACTTAAATGCTTAATATATACTGCCCACCCGCCCCTCTTTTGCTTGAAGGAGAGGGGTAGGGTGAGAGCGGATTAATATACCTGCGTTTTTAATAAGCAGTTCGCTATGGAGGTCATATTTCCATGGGACTATACGACTTTACCTTTTATGATGTGATAAATCGAAATGCAGTCTGCTTTAAAAACAGACCGGCCTGGTTTGAGGTTGACGACGGCAGGGCGTTATCATTTGGACAGTTCAAAGAAACGGTCGATCGTTTTGCCTGCGGCCTGCAAAAATCGGGCATAAAAAAGGGCGACCGTATAGGTGTTCTGGGGAAAAACAGCCTTGAATATTTTCTTTTATACAGTGCGGCTGCTGCACTGGGAGCGATCGTACTCCCGATTAACTGGAGGCTTTCTACAGACGAGATCATCTTTAACCTGAATGATTGCGAGCCCGAGGTTATTTTTGTTGACGAAGAGTATCAGGAACTGATCGAAGGAGCGAAAGAAAAACTGACCTCAATAAAGAAATATTACAATCTGCAGATAAAAGGAGGCAGGTTCCTTGATATTGCGCCTTTGCTGGATACTTTGGGTGATGTGGAGCCCGCTGAAGTTTCAACCGATGATGGTTTTGTTATTATCCATACCGCGGCAGTTGCAGGGAGGCCTAGAGGGGCTTTGCTGAGCCATGGAAATGTCTTGTGCGCAAATATGCACCTTAATTACTGTTTCAATATGACGCCAAAGGATGTTCATTTAAACCTTCTGCCCCTTTTTCATGTGGGCGGACTTTTCATGGCCACCAACAGCTTTCATGCAGGGGTTGTCAATATTAACATGCGCAAATTTGATGCGCAAAAGGCGGTGGAGCTCATTGAAGAAGAAAGAGTCTCTCTTTTGTTCGATTTTCCGCCGATTCTGTCATCTATTCTGAAAGCATCCAAAGAAACCAAAAGAGAAATCCACACGCTAAAGTCAGTCATCGGACTCGGTACGCCCGAAGATATTAAAGAATATCAAAAGATGACAGGCGGCACCTTCTATTGCATGTATGGGCAAACCGAGACATCATGTGTTGCTACTTTGGGACGTTATAATGCAAGACCGGGTTCGGCCGGGAAAACCATTTCACTGGCTGAAATAAGACTGGTGGATGACGATGATCAGCCGGTTCCCACAGGCCAGGTGGGTGAAATTACCATGAAGGGCCCCATGATTTTTAAGGGCTATTGGAATCTTCCTAAAGAAAATGCTTACACCTTCCGTGATGGGTGGCACCATACCGGAGACCTGGGTCGTTTTGATGAAGAAGGTTTCCTTTTTTACGCCGGGCGTAAGGCGGAGAAGGAGCTTATCAAGCCTGGCGGTGAAAATGTTTACCCTGCCGAAGTTGAAAAAGTGATATTAAAACATCCCGCCGTTGAAAAGACCGTTGTATTTGGCGTACCGGATTCCAGATGGAAAGAGGGAATCAAGGCAGTCTGCCAGTTGAAAAAAGGAAAGAATCTTAATGCCAAACAGCTGATCGATTTTGTCGGTGAGCGTATCGCCCGTTACAAAAAACCCCAGTACGTTGAATTTGCAGATCAAATTCCCCTCCAAAAAGACGGTTCACCGGACAGAGCTAAAGTAAAAGAATTGTACGGTGGAGACCAGCAATAAAGATCGCTCTTGCAAGAATGCCCTTTCTTATTTTTCACCACGGATTTTCACTGATATTTCACAGATGTTTAATACACATGTTCTTTAATACGATTACATATAATGTTTCATTTTCACCGCAAAGCCGCAAAGCACGCAAAGAATCTTATTGTTATTGCTTTCCGCTGAGCCCCGCTAACTGAAGCGGGATAAAAGGGCGGAAAGCAATAAAGAATTCATCCCTACGGGAAAAGGTAATTTGATATAAAAACATATAGTTGTAACAATATAAGCGCTAATTGATTTTCCTTTGCCGTCCTTCCTGTCCGCCGGTATTTTTGGTGGATCAACGGCAAAGGAAAAATTTTGTTCTCTGCGTTCTTTGCGTCTGAGCAAGCGAAGCGGGCGGTGAAATAAATTTAAATAAAACACGTCATCGAATTAACGAATTGAAGCGCTAAGAAACCATATTTCAGTGGATCTCCGTGCAACTCCGTGGTAAATCTTTACGGCATTTATACTCTTAAAACCACCAGTGCATCCACGGCAACCGGTCTGCCGCCTGACAGAATTAAAGGATTAATATCAATTTCTTTAATATTTTCATTCTCTAAACCGATTCTGCCAAGTGCAACCAGGATATCGGAAAGTTTGATGAGATCGGCTGCTTTCATGCCACGAATTGCATGGAGTATTTTGCGCCCTTTGATTTCCTGCATCATTTCCAGGGCATCTCGTTTTTCCAGAGGCGCCACGCGAAAAGAGATATCTTTTAATATTTCTGTAAATATTCCTCCAAGTCCAAACATCACACAGGGGCCGAACTGAGCGTCTCGGATTAGTCCTGCAACCAGTTCCCGCTTTCCTTTAATCATTTCCTGAACCAGAACCGCCTTTTCATTTCCATTCATTCCGGCAATAATTTCATGAAAAGCGACTTTTGCCTCATCCTCATTTCGAATATCCACACGGATCAGGCCCTTTTCCGTCTTATGGGAGATATCCGGTGAACATGCCTTTATTACAACCGGATAACCGGTTTCACCGGCAGCTTTAATAAGGTTCTCCTCGTTTTTCACCAGCGCCTCTCTGGTCACCGGAATTCGGTAGGAAGCCAGAAGCTGTTTGGATTCAAATTCAGAGAGTGCTGTTTGTCCACTTCTTATCGCATCATCAATTATTTTCATCTCATTCTCCTTGCGTATGTCAAAGTTCTGTTTCTTCGTTTTATTCAATTTTTAAAACCACGTCCTTTTGCCTCTGTGCCTTTCTCTTCCCCTATTCAACATTCGATGTTGGACGTTCGATGTTCATTTTCTCTTGTTTTTCATTCTGCCTTTTATCTTTGCATATTCCCACAGGGCTGCCATAGCCCTGACCGCTCTTCCCGGTGTGGGATAAACAGGAATACCACCATCTTGTATCAGAGCTACGGCATTATCCTCCCGACCACTAAAGCACGCACATAATATCGGTTTTTTAAATTTTTCAGGCAATTTTACAAATTCATTGCAGGCTTTTTCCGTCATTTGTTCCATTAAGTCCAAAGGAATATCGGAAAGATTGTTCGCAAGGGCTATTTTATCCTTGAAATGAATGGTTCCGAAAATACCATAAAAAAGCATTCCGTCTATTTGTCTCAGATTCAAGATTAATTCAGGCAATTTTTTATATATCAGATCCAGATCGTAATTCATAGTAACATCCACCGGATTTACGTATGCTGCTGTGAAAGGGGTCATGGCTTTTATTTTGTCCTGGATTTTCGGGTCAAACAGGGGAATCTTCAGACCGCAATTATTGGCTTCATCGGCCATGGAACTGCCAGGTCCTCCGGAATTGGTCAAAACAGCCACATTTTTTCCTTTGGGTAACGGTTGCTGGGCCAAAGCCAGGCTCCAGTCGAAAAGGTCAGTGACGTTTCTCGCTCTTAGAATACCTGCTTGATGGAACAACCCGCTGTAAAGTTCGTCCGGGCCAGCCATGGAACCGGTATGAGAAGCGCAGGCTCTGGCACCGGCTTCGGTTCCGCCGACATACACGGCGACAATAGGTTTTTGTGGTGTTATTTTTCGGGCTGTTTTCAAAAAGGCCATCGGTCTTTTGATACCCTCGATATACAAAGCAATAGATCTGGTTTGGTCATCTTCTCCAAGATAGGCAAGGCAGTCAACCATATCGATATCAGCCTGATTGCCGACGCTGATTGCCTGGCTGATACCCAGACCAAGTTTTTCAAAATAGGTCAGTGTCTGGGTGACATAGCTGCCGCTTTGGGAAATAATCCCCACATGTCCGGCCCGGTACTTGCTGGGAAACCATGTGGTATTCAGTCCGATTGGACCGTTGACAATTCCAATACAGTTAGGGCCAAGAAATCGGATGTCATACTTTTGGGCGACAGCTATCAGCTCCTGCTGTAGCAGTTTTCCTTTTTGGCCGATTTCACCATAGCCTGCTGTTATGATAATAGCATGTCGGATTCCTGCCTTCCCGCATTCCTCGAGGACGCCGGGGATGGCTTTCCCGGGTATTACTATTACCGCAAGGTCAGCTGGTTTATCCATTGATGTGATATCAGGATAAGCTTTGAGGCCCAGAACTGTTTTTTCTTTTCTGTGAATGGGATAAATATTTCCCTTGTATCCACCTTTTACAATATTAATAAGCTGAGCCGTGCCCATTGTTAGGAGGGAGTTGGAGCCTCCGAGATAGACAATGGATTCAGGGTTCATAATGGTTTGTAAAGGGTTCGCCTGCATATATTATCCTTTAGTGTCGGGTTTAATGTCAAATTGCATGGATCGATACTTTACAAGGTTTGCCATAGCCCTGGCTGCCTGTTCCGGCGTTGGGTAATTGACAAGAGCGCCGGATTCTTCAAGGTGGCGAATATTGTCATCCCATACACCTGGCGGGGCAAGGATGCAGCTGATGATCGGTTTGGCCTGTTTAAATTCTGTAAGGAATTCGGACATCTCTTCAAGTAAATTTGCATTGGCCGACGCAAACATGATAAGAAGGAGGATGGCGTTCACATTCTTGTCATTTATAACGGCGCGAATGATACCACTTTGTGCGGAGGCATTATACCAGGCCGGGCCCATGTCGACAGGATTGGTTCTTAAAGCCAAAGGCGGTAGAAATTTATTGATGCTTTGCTGAGTAAGTTTTTCAAAACGGGCGATTTTAAGGCCGCAAGCCTCGCATGCATCACAGGCTGCCAGGCCCGGCCCGGCCTGACCGGACAGAACTGCCACCCCGGGCCCTTGAGGGATTCCAGAGGAACCAAAGGCTTTGGCAGTATCCAGAAGAGACTCTGCACTGTCCAATGACAATATGCCTGCCTGGCTGAATGCCCCCTGGTAGATTTCATGTTTTCCTGCCATGGAGCCGGTATGGGATTTGACTGCCTGATCGCCTTTTTCCGAGCTTCCGGTTTTGTAGATAATCACCGGCTTTTTATGGCGATACTTCTTGACCGCTTCAATAAATCTTGTCGGATCATCGATCCCCTCCATGTAGAGCATGATTACATTTGTAGCGGAATCATTCATGAGGTAATCAATTATTTCAGCAAAATCGACGTTGAGCCGGTTGCCCAATCCAATAATTTTGCTGAATCTTACATCCACTCTCATGGCCAGAAAGCCAAGCAGATGGGATATCCCGCCACTCTGGCTGACCAGCGCAATTTTTCCTTTTTTTAACAAAGAAAATTCAGGGGTGAACGAGGCGTTCAGATTGGCATGAAAGTCAATCATGCCGAAGGTGTTTGGGCCGATCACCGGAATTTTTGCTGGATTTACTATGGCGGCAATTTTTTGGTGGAGCTTGGCACCTTGAGGGTCATCTATTTCCTTAAAACCTGCAGTAATCAGTACGATGCCTTTAACGTCTTTTTCCGCACACTGGGCGAAAACGCCGGGAACCAGTTTGGCTGGCACAACCACAATTGCCAGTTGGATTCTATCGGTATAGTCCTTGATAGAGCGATAGGCTGGTAATCCCCAAATTTTCGGACTGGTGGGGTTCAGCGGAATAATTTTGCCGGCAAAACCCCCTTTGTTCAGACTTTTCATTACATGAAACCCAAGTTTATCGGGGTTGTCCGACGCACCGATCACCGCAACGGTGTTGGGATTAAACATTGTTTCCAGATTGGTTTGGATCAAGCTCATTGTATTTTATTTCCTGTTTATAAAGTGCATACCGATATCCTTTATTTTTAGTCGATAGATTTTTTATTGGTCTTTGGAGAATCATTCTAACCGGTTGGCGGTTTTTTCAGATATAATGAAGAAATCATACCCACAAGTGAGATGCCTCCTGCCGTAAGAAACGGCAGGGTAAATGAATGGCTCACATCGGCCATGTATCCCCCCAGTGCAGGACCCAGTGCCTGACCGATGCCGAAAAAAAGCGTGATAAACCCCAGGCCAGCCGGTGCCAGGCGAGGACCAAAAAAATCACCGGCGGTTGCAGCCATGATTGTTGGTATACTCCAGGCAGTAAAACCGAACATGACTGCTGATAGGTAAAAACCGAATTTTATTTTGATCAGCGCAAATACAATATAGGAAAGTCCCAGGACCAGATAAGCCAGAGCTGCTCCCTTGCTGCGTCCGATACGGTCGGATATTCCACCCCAGATCACGCCGCAGAAGATGCTAAATCCCCCTACCATTGCCCATAGGCCACCGGCCCACGATTGTGTAAATCCCATTTCTTTTACCAGGTAGGCCGCAAAAAAAACCATATAAATAATATAGGAAAGACCATAAAAAAAATATACGATTCCCAAATACCAGGCGGCACTATTTCTGTACACGGCAGACCACTGAAGAGAGGATGTCTTGACATTATCCGATGCAATCGGTTGGGGTTTTTGGATTGGCTCGCTTCCCACCGGTAGCAGCCCCTTTTCTTCCGGTCGGCTGCGGATAAATAAAAACACCACACCAGAAATTACCAGCACGGCACCGCCTAATATATACCATGAAAATCGCCAGCCTTCCGGGCCATAAGCGGTTAGAATCGGTGGGACCAGCAGGCCGGATATTAAAGTACCTGCACCAATTCCGCCGGAAACAATTCCGGTGGCAAATCCTCTGCGGTTGACGGCAAACCAGGCTGAGCCCAGTGCCATAGCCGGGACATAGGCCGCTCCGTTGCCAAGACCGGTTAATAGCCTCATGGAAAAGGCAAATCCGAATGAATGGGCTATGCCGGTGAGGATCATGCTGCCACCCATCAGTAACAACGCAAAGGTGATGACAATGCGGGTTCCAAAGCGTGCGGCAAGGAATCCACCGATAATGGCCATGGAAAGATAGCCGATAAAGTTTCCGGTTCCGAGCAGACCCAGTTGGGTATAGTCGAAATTCAGGCCGTCTTTCATGGCAGGAAGAATAATGGTATAGGCCATGCGGCCAAAACCGTGTGCAGCAATAGTCGTGGCAAGACCCATGAAAATAACGATCCATCCGTAATGCAATTTCTTTTGTTCCATTTTGTCCTCCGAGACTTTTTCTGTAAATGAGCTCCTTAATATCTTATATGGGTTCAGCCAAACGAATCTTTTTTACATTTTAACATTTTTGCTATTTATTCCAACCTTTTCAGGAATGATTGAAACAATTCCCATTCTTTAAGGGAATAACGGTTTACAAACTGGCTGTTTATTTCGTCGAATATTGAAAGAATTGAATTGCGGTTTTTCTCAGATTTGGCGGAAAGGTGAATGCGGAAAGCACGGCGATCATTGGGATCGGGTCGTCGTTCTATCCAGCCATTCCGTTCCAGGCGGTCTAATAACCCTGTGGTAGTAGGTCTGTCTAATGCAGTCTTTTCGGCAAGTTGGCTCGGGAAAAGCGATTCTTCTTCAAAGATAGCTACCAGCATAAAAAATTGCCCGTGTGTTAGCCCGAAAACAGAGATTTTATCCCTGTAATAACGGGTAATTTTTCTTGTTGTGCGACCTAACTGAAAACATATGCAGTCTTGAAAAACCATGAATCCACCTTTTATAAACCCGAAAAAATTGAATCCAACCAGTATGTCATATCGAGCTCGGAAAGAAATCTTATCTTTTAAATTAAAAAATTACATACGGATTTGCTCACATCTTTATGCAACGGACAACTGACAATTATCAACGGACGTTATTTAATATAGTTAGCACGCTAATAATCTGAATGCAACTTACTTTTAAATAAAACATATTTTTTCCTTTGAAAAATTATTATTTCTGTATAAAGTTGAAAAAACAAAGGGAAGGGTTTTGTTATGAAAAAACAGATTGTTGTATTTTTATTTTCTATGTTGATTGTTCTAATGTTTCAGGAAAGTTGGGCGGGTTTGCAAAAAACAAAAATTGCCGTCCTTGATTTTAAGGTTTTGGGAAAAGGGCATGTGGACACTCAGGTGGGGAATAGCATTGCAGATCAGTTAATAGAAGCTTTAGACAAGGATTGGCGGTTTGAAGTCGTAGAACCGGGATTAATCAAAAAGGTCATAAGAGAACAGCAGCTTGTTTTAGAGAAAAAAGAGCATCGGCTCATTATTACAGATTTGGCAAAACTGCTTGGAGCTAAAGTTTTGATTTCGGGTTTTGTAATTAAATATGGAAATATTATTGAGATCGAGGTTAGAGTAATCAATGCCGACAATGCTTCTATAATTGCCGCTGAAAGTATGAAGATCCCGGCAGATGCTCCCCTCGAGAGTTTGGCTGATCAAGCGGTTGAGAAAGTAATCAATATTTTTCCGTTTAAAGGTATTGTTGTTTTTCGCACGCAAGATCGGATTACTGTCGATTTAGGTCGGTGTGATGGTATTAAATCTGGAATGCACTTTGCTGTTTTTAAAGGACATAAGGTCATTAGATGTCCTGAAACCAGGCGGGTAATTGATTGTGACAGAATGCAGACGGGTGTATTTGAAATAGAAAATGTCAAAGATAAGATTTCAACTGCCCGCGTATTGGTCGAAAAATTTTCCGGCGCAATAGACAGCGGTCAAACAGTAGAAAGCGCTGAAGAGCTTTTAATACCTGAGGATTGCAGATAGACATTATGATAAACATTTTTCATAGGAAAAAGAGAATTCCCTCTAAAAAGGTGGGTTTAGCGCTGGGCAGCGGCTCCGCCCGTGGATGGTCTCATATTGGAGTAATACGCGCCTTGGCCGAAGCAGGCATTCGTGTGGATTATATTGCCGGAACCAGCATCGGCGCGCTGGTTGGAGCTGTTTACGCTTCCGGTGAGATTGATGCTTTGGAAGAGGTAGTTTTGCAGCTTGACTGGAAGAAGATTGCTTATTTATTTGATGTTGTCTTTCCGAAATCGGGCCTTATCGATGGAAAAAAGGTTTCCGTTTTTATCCAAAAGCATGTGAAGGAAATAAATATTGAAGATCTTTCCCTCCCTTTTTGCGCGGTGTCCACAGATCTTACTACCGGAGACGAGATCGCAATAAGAGAGGGAAATATCATTGAGGCAGTCAGGGCCAGTATTTCAGTTCCCGGAATATTTACACCGTTTAAAAAAAACGGCACAATTCTTGTTGACGGTGGGTTGGTTAACCCGGTTCCAGTAAGTGTGGTAAGAGAGATGGGCGCTGAATTTGTGATAGCGGTGGACCTTAACCATAATATCATTGGAAATAACGGATTTGAAAAGACCCCTGGAAGGGATTCGGGCAAAGGGTTTTCTGAAAAAAAAGGTCGGCAGAATCGGGAAAAAAGAAACAAACTTCTAGAGGCTTTGAACAAAAGGATCGAGGCAGTCGATTTTCCCGCCTTAACCCAGATAAGGCAGTGGATGAAGAAAGAGCCTCTGCCGAGCATTTTTGAAGTATTAGCCACATCCGCCAGCATAATGGAAACACAGATTACAACCATAAGACTGAAAACCGATCCTCCTGACATTCTGATTCAGCCCAATCTGGGTCATATCAAATTCCTTGAATACAATCGTGCCAAAGAAGCCATTGACGAAGGATATAAAGAAGGCGGCAATGAAATAAGAAAATTCTTAGGGGTATGAGCAAGTTAAATTCGATTTTTAAAACGGATAAGACAGCGCAAAGTGAAGCCCGAAATCGGGACTGTTGTCAAAGGTAATAACGTTTTCAACCAGAGCGAATTCGATGATACTGCCTGAAGAAAGTTGCCACTTAAAACCAAGATTGATTTCATGTGAGGGATTGCTTAATGAACCAAAATCCTTTACAACACCTTCGCTGTAAACATACTGGAACAAAATTGAAGAATTTGGTTTCCATTGCCAGGCTAGGGCCAGCAAAAAAGAGATGGCATCATCTTTAAATTCTAGGCCGGACATTTCAGTTCGGCCATAGTTGGTATAGCCCAAATGTGAATACATATACCAGGTATCGGTCCATCGTTTGGAAAGACCGATTCCGATACTCCAGTCCAACGGTTCGTGGTTATCTTCGCTGGAGGGTGTATTAAGCCCGTAGCGCAGCACACCAGATACACCGATAGCAGGCCACCTATTTGAACCGTGGGAAAGAATATATTGAGAAAATAAAGTGATACCATTATTTTCCAGGTAGCTTAGGTTGTCTGTTTCAAAAATTATATTACCTTGGTCATCATATCGGACAATTCTACTTAAGTTGCGATCCACCCTGTCCCTTCCGTTTTGATCAATACCGAAAATGTCATGAAATTCCTGGATGAAATTATCCATAGCACCACCGAAATAGTTCCGTTGATCAAAAGCTATACCAAGACCGAGTCGTTTGTTAATGCCGTAAGAAACCGCTATATGCGTGTCCAGCATTTCATAATCAAGTGCAACCTCACTGCTGTCTATCCATACATTTGTCCAGGTTGTACCGGCGTGGATACCTAAGATGCCGGGTTTGAATGCTCCTGGTATTACACTCGGCATTGTTAAGCGGAGGCTTTGGGCCGGGGACTGGGAGCGAAGTTGCAAGATGCCGAGACCATAGTTATAGTCGAAATTATCATCACTCGAGAAGCTATTTATCGGCATGGTAAGAATAATTAACAATACAGATAGAATGAGTAGCAACTGGTGCATCAATTACCTTTTTCTAAAGATAGCAACTATCAATAGGATGGAACAAAAAAGAACCGGCACGGAAATAACCCAGATAAGCCTTGCCAGCCAGATGACGTATTCTCCTGTATGCAAGCGGGTCACAAATTCAGGAGCCGGTAATATCAGCGATAGTGCAAAGCTTAAAATCAGTACTCGGGGAAACCAGTAGTTTAATATCTTCTGATATTTCATGTGATCGATTGGACGGCATAGTTAATTTCGTTAAAAATATCCCGCTTTTCATCTCACCAGACTTTTTTTAAAATTATTGGACTGAATCATCCTCCGGAGAATACTGTTTTCGTATTCTAAATACTCTTTAAGGTTGTTTATATCATAATTTAAAAGTTTCTTGATGCCTGACGAATACTGGACAGGTAATTTTGCAAATATTTTTGCAATACTTAATGCAGTTTCCTTAAGGTCAGTCACAGGAACAACCTTGTTAACAATACCAAGTCTTAATGCTTCTTTCGCTATGATGTCTTTACCAGATAATAGTATCTCGGACGTCTTTCTGGAACCAAGTATTTTAGAAAGAAAAAAAATTCCGCCTCCCTTTGGTACCAGTCCCAGTTGGAGGTTTGGATTCTGAAAGACAGTGTTGTCAGCTATTACACTGTAATCAAAGGAAAGGCTGATGTTCATGAAGAGTAAAATAATATTTCCGCTGTCGGCATGAATAACCATTTTATTAAAGCCGACTATTTTCAGAATAAACTGATCAATTGCATTATAAAGTCTTTCGATTTGATCTTGATTCCATTCGAGCTGTATTATTTGATGATAAAACTCAATAAATTCATCATATCCCATTTTCGCAGGTGAGCCGGTCATCAAAACAACTTTGATTTCATCAAATGTCGAAACAAAATCCAGGTAATCAAACAAGACTTTTTTGCCATTTAAATCTATTACGCGAGCGAGGGGTTTTTCTTTGAAATTCAGAATCAAAATATCTTCGGCCTTTTCTGAATAAAAAAAATCATAATTTACTTCAAGGTTGGATATTTTTCTCATTATGAGCCTTCCTTTCTTAATAAGGTGAAGCAATAAACGGTCCGAAGAAGATAAGCTGCCTGTTTCCTCCTCAGGATTGCTGCAGGCTTATGTTTTGCGTTTGCCTATCGCCCTGATTCCTGCCAGGGAAAAGCGGGTGACATGGTCGGCCAATCGCATGACCAAATCAGGGGAAAGAGGCTGCCCTAACATGTACTCCATGTCGCTGGGTCTGGTAGTCATAAGGGCACGGCACTGGCTGATGATGCTCATCTCGCAGAAAAAAACAGTTTCATCAGTAGCTTTAGTTTTCATAATATTGCGGATGACCTCCAACACTATCTGTCGCCGGGGCTCGATTATCTCGTGCCAGATGTTGTGTATCAGCCCGGTAGGATTAGTCAGTTCCATCAGATACAGTCGTGTAAACTGTCCCCGGTCGCCCTGGTCTGTGAAGTTTTGAATGAGTGATTGGATTTGGATTCGCAACTGTTCTTCCGGCGAAGTGCCGGTGACGTCAGGCAAGGCAAGTTCGGAACATTTTTTAAAGGCGTGTTGCCATGCCTCGGTGTACAGGGAGGCCTTGTCGTTAAAATAATAGTTGACGGCAGCCGCGTTGGCTCCGGCCAGTTGACAGATCTCAGCCACCTTGGCAGTCTGGTAGCCTTTTTCAGCGAATACCTCACAGGCAGCATTTATAATCCTGCTGCGCGTTTCCTTGCCGTCTTCTCTTTTGGCCATGATGGATGTCCTTTTTGCTCGGTTTTGAAGCCACAAGACCTAAAAAGCAATTTAAATTTTTTGCTTGACATAACAGGGGAAAGATTTTAAGTCACTATTTCAAATTGATATTTAAAATACATATTTTGATATGTCAAATTGTTTTACGATGTAACATGAAAATTTTAACTCAACCGACTTGGAGTAATACAAAATGCAACAAAAAGACAGTTCGAATAACATCCGAGCGACATTCCTTAAATGGAGTGTAGCCATAGTGTTCCTGTTAGGCGGATTTTTGCAGGCAGGTTGCGACCGTGGACAGCAATCCACACCGCCTCCTCCTGTTCCGGAAGTGGCCACGGTGACGGTCAAACCGCAGAGGGTTGCCTTGACCACTGAACTGCCGGGCCGCACGTCTGCTTTTCGTATCGCGGAGATCCGGCCCCAGGTCAACGGTCTTATACAGAAACGTCTATTTACGGAAGGTTCCGATGTAAAGGCAGGGCAGGTGCTCTACCAGATCGATCCTGACCTCTTTCAGGCGGCGCTCGACAATGCAAAGGCCGCTCTTGGCAGGGCTGAGGCCAGTCTGACTGCGATCAGGCTGCGGGCTGAGCGCTACAGGGAAGCACTTGCGGATAAAGCGGTGAGCCAGCAGAATTATGACGACGCGGCTGCCGCTCTGAAACAGGCCGAGGCCGATATTCAGTATTGGAAAGCGACGGTGAAGACGGCTCGTATCAGCCTAAGATACACCCGAGTCACCGCTCCCATTTCCGGCCGTATCGGTAAATCCAACGTGACAGGTGGGGCCATCGTGACGGCTTATCAACCCATGGCCCTGGCAACCATTCAACAACTGGATCCCATTTACGTGGATGTGCCACAATCCACCACCGAATTGCTGAGCTTGAAACGCCGTCTGGAGGACGGCAGTCTCAATCACGATGGAACGAAACAGGACAAGGTCAAGCTCATCCTGGAAGACGGCACTGCCTATCCCGTGGAAGGAGCACTTCAATTTAGCGATGTTACAGTGGACCCGACGACAGGGTCCGTTACCCTGCGAGTTATCTTTCCGAATTCGGAAAACATTCTCCTGCCGGGCATGTTCGTCCGGGCGGTGATTAAAGAAGGCATCAATGAAAAGGCCATTCTTATTCCCCAGCAGGGTGTGTCCCGTGATCAAAAGGGGAATCCCGTCGCGTTGATCGTGAATGCTGAAAGCAAGGTCGGCTTGCGTATGCTCACCCTTGATCGGGCCATCGGCAAGAGATGGCTCGTTTCGGCAGGCCTTGCTCTCGGAGATCGTGTGATCGTTGAGGGAATTAAAATGTTACGGCCCGGTACGGTTGTGAAGGCTGTCCCTTTTAAAGAGAGTGGGGTTACACCTGCAAATGCGGACCAGACGACTGCTGAATCGAATTAACGGAGGCATCTGATGTTATCAAAATTTTTTCTGGACCGACCGGTTTTTGCCTGGGTTATTGCCATCGTCATGATGACGGCGGGGGGTCTGGCGATCTACAACCTGCCCGTGGCACAGTATCCTCCCATCGCTCCGCCGTCCATCGCCATTGACGCATTTTTTCCAGGGGCCTCGGGGGAGACCGTTGAAAACACCGTAACCCAGATCATCGAGCAAAAGATGACCGGCCTGGACGCGATGATCTATCTCACCGGAACCAGTTCTTCATCCGGCGCGTCCCGCATCGAACTGACCTTTGCCCCCGGGACCGATCCGGATCTCGCCTGGTCCAAAGTACAGAACAAGCTTCAGCTCGCCATGGCCAGCCTGCCCGATGTGGTGCAGCGCTCCGGCGTCAAGGTCAGCAAATCGACCCGAAATTACCTGATTATCGTGGGACTGATCTCTGAAGACGGCAGCATGGACGGAAATGACCTGCGGGATTATGCTAAGTCCAATGTGGAAAAAATTCTGTCCCGCGTATCGGGAGTAGGTGAAGTCGAAAGTTTCGGGTCTCAGTACGCCATGCGGGTCTGGGTCAACCCCGACAAGCTGACCAATTATCACCTGACCATGGAGGATGTCATCATGGCGATGCGGGCTTATAATGTCGAAGTCTCCGCCGGTCAGTTCGGCGGGGCACCGGCCATTGAAGGCCAGCGCCTGAACGCCGCCATCATCGTTCAGCATCTGCTCCAGACTCCGGAAGAGTTTGCCGCCATCCCCATACGCACCAATCCGGATGGTTCCGTGGTCCGTATCAAGGACATCGGACGGACGGAACTGGGGACTGAGCGTTACGATATCATCGCCAATTACAATGGCAAAGCCGCCTCAGCTTTAGCTGTCCGGCAGTCCGCCGGTGCCAATGCCTTGGAAACGGCCAACGCCGTCAAACAGAAAATGGAAGAGCTGAGCCGCTACTTTCCCCCCGGCATGAAGGTAATTTATCCGTATGACACCACCCCTTTTACCAGGGTGGCCATTAATGAGGTGGTCAAAACACTGTTCGAGGCGATCCTGCTGGTCTTTGTGATCATGTATCTTTTTATGGGGACCTTCCGGGCTACCCTCATCCCCACCATCGCCGTGCCGGTGGTGATCCTGGGGACCTTCGCGGTTCTTGGGCTTTTCGGGTTTTCCATCAATATGCTGACTATGTTCGCCATGGTGCTGGCTATAGGTCTCTTGGTAGACGATGCCATCGTGGTAGTAGAAAACGTGGAGCGGATCATGAGCGAAGAGGGGCTTTCTCCCAGGAGAGCCACGGCCAAGTCTATGGAACAGATCACCAGCGCCCTGATCGGCATCGGCCTGGTGCTCTCGGCGGTATTCGGACCCATGGCATTCTTTCCCGGTTCGACAGGAGTCATCTACCGCCAGTTTTCAGTGACAATCGCTGCTGCCATGCTGCTTTCGGTTCTTGTGGCGCTGATACTAACCCCGGTCCTCTGCGCATCGCTCTTAAAACCTGTGGCAGCAGGGCATGAACCGGCAGACGGTGCGATCTTTTTCCTGCGCCCTTTTTTCAGGAGGTTCGACCGAATATTTTATGGCGCAAGAGATCTATACATCAGACTGGTAGGCCATGTTCTGGCAAAAAAACTACGCTACCTGCTCCTGTTCCTGCTGATTGTGGGGGCCATGGGGTATTTGTTTCAGCGCATGCCCACCGCTTATCTCCCGAATGAAGACCAGGGTATCCTGCTGGTCCAGGCTATGCTTCCGTCGGGTTCGACCCTGGAGCAGACCGAGAAGGTCATGGATAAGGTCAGGGAACATTTTCAGAAGAATGAGAAAGACGGGGTGGACTCCTTTATGTCGGTCTCAGGTATTAGTTTTGGCGGCCAGGGGCAGAACATGGGCCTTGGGTTTGCCAGACTCAAGGACTGGAAGCTGCGCGAGCGGCCGGACCTGAAGGTCAGGGCCATCGCAGGCAGGGCTATGGGAGCGTTTTCACAGATAAAAGAAGCTATGGTCTTCGCCTTTCCACCGCCTGCTGTCATGGAACTGGGCAATGCCACCGGGTTTGATTTTCAATTACAGGACCGTGGCGGTCTGGGCCACGCAAAACTAATGGCGGCCCGCAACCAGCTTCTCGGCATGGCCATGCAAGATCCGCGACTGATGAGGGTCAGGCCCAACGGCATGTCAGACGTGCCCGAATACAGGATTGACGTGGATTGGGACAAGGCCGGTGCGCTGGGGGTTTCCATTACATCCATTCACAACACCATTACGGCGGCCTTCGGCAGCGCCTATGTCAACGATTTTATCCAGGCCGGACGGGTAAAACGGGTTTATGTGCAGGCGGATACCCCCTATCGCATGCTGCCGAAAGATTTGAAAAAACTCTATGTTCGTAACCGCATGGGCAAGATGGTCCCTTTCTCTTCCTTTGCCTCCGGGCGGTGGACCCTTGGTTCTCCCAAGCTGGAGCGTTATAATGCCTTCCCGTCCATAAACATATGGGGTGAGCCGTCGCCTGGAAGGAGTTCCGGTGAGGCCATGGCCGCCATGGAAGAGATCGTCTCGAAGCTGCCCAAGGGGATCGGTTTTGACTGGACCGGGCTTTCCTATCAGGAGCGCATGGCAACGGCCCAGGGGCCTACCCTTTACACATTTTCCATTTTCGTAGTCTTCCTATGTCTGGCGGCCTTGTACGAGAGCTGGCCCATTCCTATCTCGATTCTGCTAACCCTGCCCCTTGGGATCATTGGCGGGGTTATCGCTTCGTCAATGCGGGGAATGCCCAACGACGTTTATTTCCAAATCGGGCTGCTGACCACTATGGGCTTAACCACCAAGAACGCTATCCTGATAGTCCAGTTTGCCAGGGCCAAGGTCGACGAGGGGGCGAGGCTAACCGCGGCGACGCTTGAAGCGGCAAAATTAAGACTGCGTCCCATCATCATGACCTCACTGGCCTTCGGGTTCGGGGTTCTGCCTCTGGCCCTTGCCAGCGGGGCCGGATCAGGAGCACAAAGAGGCATCGGCACCGGAGTGCTAGGGGGGATGGTGACATCCACCTTTCTGGTGACTTTGTTTGCTCCGCTCTTTTATGTGATGATTTACAAGGCACTTGGAAAACACAGAAAGAAAGTAACGATGAAACACGTTCATAAAAGTAAGTCAGGGGATCAATGATATGAATAGACAACAGTTGTTTTTACTGGTTGGAATAGTCCTTTTCCTGGAAGGTTGCTCCCTGGCTCCACATTATACACAGCCCCAGGCGCCCATCCCTGCTGAGTGGCCGAAAGGTGTGGCATACAAAGACATGCAGGCCGGGTCCGGAGCACCGACAGTCTCGGAGCTCAGCCGACAGGAATTTTTTACCGACGAAAAGCTTCAAAAGATTATTGAAATAGCCTTGAGCAACAACCGTGATCTGCGACTTGCCGCCTTGAATGTGGAAAGGGCGCGCGCTCTGTACGGCATTCAACGGGCTGAGCTGTTTCCTGCGGTTAATGCCGTGGGGGCGTGGGGCAAACAGCGCCGCTCTGCCGATCTTATCAGTCCCGGAGATCCGAGGAAAATAGAACAATACAGTGTTGATCTGGGTATCGCTGCCTGGGAGATTGATTTTTTCGGCCGCATCCGCAGCCTGAAAGATCGGGCGCTGGAAGAATACCTGTCCACAGAGCAGGCCCGTCGCAGCGCACAGATAGCGCTGGTGTCCGAGGTTGCCAGGGTGTACATGACCCTTGCCGCAGATCGGGAAAATCTTAAGCTGGCCAGGTCCACCCTTGAAACCCAGAAAGCCGGTTACGGTTTAATTCAAAAGCGTTTTGATGTCGGGCTTGCAACCGAATTGGATCTGCGTCGAGCACAAATCCCGGTAGATACAGCCCGGGGAGATATTGCTCGCTACAGGCAACTGGTTGCGCAAGATCAAAACGCTCTCAACCTTCTGGCCGGTTCTCCGGTACCTAAAGATCTTATGCCGGTGAATCTAAGCGGTGTTAATCCTCCCCAAGAAATTTTCCCAGGTTTATCTTCCAACGTGCTTCTGAGTCGGCCTGATATTATTGCGGCGGAACATCGGCTCAAGGGCGCTTACGCCTTTATCGGCGCGGCACGGGCCGCTTTATTTCCGCGCATTTCTCTGACGACCTCAGTGGGAACCGCAAGTGACGAGCTTTCGGGTCTCTTCAGCTCCGGCTCGGGTACCTGGAACTTTGCGCCACAGATAGTTCTACCGATTTTTGACGCCCGTACCTGGGCAGCGCTACGGGTAAGCAAAGCCGATCGGGAAATCATCCTGACCCAGTATGAGAAAGCCATTCAGACGGCCTTCAGAGATGTAGCCGATGCTCTTGCCATGCAGGGCACCATAAATCAACAGGTATCTGCGCAACAATCTCTGGTCAATGCGGTTAAAGAAACATACCGCCTCTCCAATAAGCGCTATGCTACGGGGATCGACAGCTACCTGGGCGTCCTTGATGCGCAACGATCCCTCTATGCAGTGCAACAGGGGCTTATCAGCATTCGCCTGGCCATGCTTGCCAATCAGGTAAGACTTTACGCAGTATTGGGCGGGGGAAGTGAATGAGCTATATTTGCAGGGTGCATCAGGCCGAAAGCAAGGTGAAGCCTGAAATCGATTTCCTCTCTTGTTTAATAAAAGGGTAGAACACCTTATTTCCGTTACAGCAGCCTGTTGACTTCATGCTTGATTTTGATTATATAAATCAATATGTTTTTTAGCAAAATAGATATTGCAGGGGGAAAACATGGTAAGAACTGAAATATCGCTTTTTATGAGGAATGTTCCTGGTGAGCTTGGCAAACTGGCCACACTTTTCGCAGATGAGGGAATTAATATAGATGCGCTGACCATACAGGATGCATCAAGTTATGTGCAGGAGCTTTTCAAGGCAAGGGGGAAATCGATCAAACGAATCGCTTCCGTTGCCAGCTATAATTCGATGCGAAAGGACTCGGTGGAATTTGCCTTAATACGTCTTTTGGTGGGTGATACTGACAAGGCTGTGGATTTACTGGCAAAAAATGAATATGTGTTTGACGTTATGCCGGTAATTGCCCTTGAGCTGGAAAATCGGCCCGGCGAAATGGCTAAGATAACCACCAAGTTCGGGGAAGAAGGTATAAACATCAATTATGTTTATGGCTCGGTTTCTTCACCGGATGAGAAATGTCTTTTTGTATTCTGTCCTGAAGATATAGATGCGGCGGCAAAGATTTTCCAAGAATAAAGTGTTTCACCACAGAGACAACAGAGTTAGCAGAGATTTTATAGTATTTATTTTCTCCGTGTTCTCAGTGATCTCTGTGGTTAATAAAGTTTATCCGTATTCGTAAAACCCTCGTTTTGTCTTTCTGCCAAGCCAGCCTACTTCCACATATTTCCTTAAAAGAGGGCAGGGGCGGTATTTTGAATCATTGAACCCATCGTAGAGAGTTTCCATAATAGCCAGGCAGGTATCGAGCCCTATGAGATCGGCAAGGGCAAGGGGACCCATGGGATGATTCATCCCCAGTTTCATTACCGTGTCAATATCTTCCCGTGTTCCCACATTGTGATACAAACAGAAAACAGCCTCGTTAATCATGGGCATGAGAATCCGGTTGGCGATAAAACCCGGATAGTCGTTTGCCACTGCCGGTGTTTTGCCGAATTTTGCCGCAAGATCCCAGGTCGTCTTGAACGTCTCTTCGGAGGTGGCTATTCCCCGTATGACTTCCACCAGTTTCATCACCGGTACGGGATTCATAAAATGCATTCCGATAATTTTTTCCGGACGTTTGGTCTGGGCAGAAATTCGTCCTATGGGAATGGAAGATGTATTGGTAGAAAGAATTACATCAGGTGCGCATATTTCATCCAGGTCTCTGAAAATCTGAAACTTCAACGATTCGTTTTCGGTAGCGGCTTCCACCACAAAATCCGCCGATGACATATCCTTTAAATTCACACTTGTTTTAATCCGTCCTAAAACGGCATCTTTTTCTTCCTTAGTTATCTTTCCCTTGTCGACACTGCGGGACAGAATTTTTGTAATCGTCCCGATGCCGCGCTCGACAAATTCTTCCTTGATATCGTTCATAATCACATCAAGACCACTCATAGCTGCTACCTGAGCGATTCCATTTCCCATCTGACCGGCGCCGATCACACCAAATGTTTTAATTTCCATTTTCTTCTCCTTTATTCGAGTTTCGTGTTACGAGTTTCGGGTTGCGCGTTACGGATTGGCTTCCAGAAATAAATAACTCGTAACCCGAAACGTACAATCCGCTACATGTAATTTATAGTTGTAACCGTTCACGGTTCAACGTTCAAAGGTTCAGGGTTGCCTTTCCACTCATTCCGGCGCTATACGTCGACTGCCGGTGTGTAAGAACCGGAAAAGATGCCCCTCTTTATGATCTCTGATGCGGTATCGGTCTCTCGTCGACGCTTAAGTGCCCGGTGTACGTTCCACAGCGAAGTATGGGAACGAGGGCAACCTCTGAACCCTGAACCTCTGAACCCGTGAACGGTTACTTATCGTTTAACAACCATTGCCACCGCCTCTCCTCCGCCGAGACACAGAGAGGCGAGACCTGTTTTTTTATTCTGCTTTATCATTTCATAGAGCAGGGTGACAAGTACGCGGCAACCGCTTGCCCCGATTGGATGACCCAAAGCCACACTTCCGCCGTTGACATTTACAATGGCAGGATTGAGTCCAAGTTCCTTCAATACCGCTACGGTTGATCCACTGAATGCTTCGTTAACCTCGTAAAGATCAACATCGTCAATTTTAAGCCCCTCTTTATTCAGGCATTTGGGTATCGCCCAGATAGGAGCCACCAACACGTATTTCATATCAAGGCCGAAGGACGCCTGGGCGCCAATGGTTGCCATGATCTCACAGCCCAGTTCTTCAGCCTTTTGTTTTGACATGACGACGACTGCTGCCGCACCGTCACTGATGATGGAGGCATTTCCTGCAGTACCGAGCCCATCTTTTTTAAATGCACCCTTCATTTTGGATAAAATTTCATAACTGGTCTCCTGGGGGCATTCATCCTGGCTAAAAACAACCGGATCACCTTTTCTTTGAGGAATTTCAACAGGGACAATTTCATCTTTAAATCGGCCTGAACTTATTGATTCCATGGCACGTTTATACGACTGGGCCGCATATCGATCCTGATCTTCACGGCTGACATTATATTTTTCCGAACAAAGCTCATTGGAAATACCCATATGAAAATCGTTGACAATATCCCAGAGCCCATCGTGGATCATGCTGTCTACAAACTGGCCGTGGCCCATACGATACCCGAAACGACCCTTTTCCAGATAGTATGGCGCCATGCTCATGTTTTCCATGCCCCCGGCGACCACAACATCCGCGTCGCCAAGCTGAATAGCCTGGGCGGCAAGCATGACGGTTTTCAGGGAAGACCCGCACACTTTGTTAACGGTAATGCATTCTGCCTCCCATGGCATACCGGCTTTTACAGCCGCCTGCTTTGCAGGATTTTGACCGTAACTCAGGGGCAGCACCTGTCCCATCATGACTTCATCCACAATTTCCTTTTTTATCTTTGCACGCCGGATGGCCTCTTTTATCACCAGAGCACCCAAGTCGGTCGCACCGATTTTGCCCAATGACCCGTTAAAACTGCCCAAAGGCGTTCTGACCGCACTGACGATTACTGCGTCTTTCATAAATTACTCCTTATTATATAGTTTGTTTGTCGTTACCCCTCGTTAATACTTATAAACCACATTCAGATATCGATACTGTTCAGCCAGTTGTTTGTTGTCCGTAGTCCGTTGCAAAAACATATAACCCTAACAAAAGCCACAGACGACTGAAAAGTTTTACATATTTCTTCTATACTGCCCACCGACATCATACAGTGCATTGGTAATTTGGCCCATACTGCAGCAGCGAACGGTATCCATTAGTTCAGCGAATATATTCTCACCTCTGAGCGCCACCTGTTGAAGTCGCTTCAGTGCTTCCGGTGCTTGTTTTTCATGGCGTTTTTGAAATTGTGCCAGGCGTTTTAACTGGGACTCCTTTTCCTCTTCCGTTGCCCGGGCCAGTTCGAGACAGGAGGGTCCTTCAACCAGGTCACCGGCCTCATCGGCATCCGGATCCCGGAATGTATTGACACCGATAATGGGGTATTTCCCTTCATGTTTCAGCATTTCGTAATAAATCGATTCCTCCTGAATCTTGCTGCGCTGATACCCGGTTTCCATGGCTCCGAGAACACCACCGCGTTCGGTGATCTTGTCAAATTCCATCAGTACGGCTTCTTCAACCAGATCGGTCAGCTCTTCAACAATAAAACTTCCCTGCAGCGTATTCTCATTTTTAGCCAGGCCCCACTCTCTGTTGATAATCATTTGTATCGCCAGAGCGCGTCTCACTGATTCGCTGCTGGGTGTGGTAATGGCTTCGTCAAAGGCATTGGTGTGCAGGCTCTGGCAGTTGTCATATATGGCACACAGCGCCTGCAGAGTGGTGCGTATATCGTT
This sequence comes from Thermodesulfobacteriota bacterium, assembly GCA_034189135.1. NCBI lineage: Bacteria > Pseudomonadati > Thermodesulfobacteriota > Thermodesulfobacteriota bacterium. The sequence goes on from JAXHVO010000128.1 coordinate 38,291, forward strand.
GAATTGAATATCCTGGCTATGCAGGGAGCGGCCTGAGGTCTGAATATGATACTTGAGCATCTGGCTGCGGGTGGAGGCTCCATATTTATCCCGCATGGCAACGGCCCAGATACGTCGGGCGACTCGCCCGATGACGGTATATTCCGGGTCCATGCCGTTGGAAAAGAAAAAAGAAAGATTGGGACAGAAACTGTCAAGGGGCATACCACGAGACAGGTAGTATTCCACATAGGTAAAACCGTTGGCCAGTGTAAAGGCAAGCTGGGAGATGGGGTTGGCACCGGCTTCTGCAATATGATAGCCTGATATGGAAACGGAGTAGAAGTTGCGGACTTTTTTATCTATAAAAAAGTCCTGAATATCTCCCATCATTTTAAGCGCAAAGTCAATGGAGAAAATGCAGGTGTTTTGGCCCTGATCCTCCTTTAGAATATCTGCCTGGATGGTACCGCGAACATTGGACAAGACCTCGTCACGAATCTTATCGTAAGTTTTTTTAGACGGCTTTTTCCCTTTCTCTTCGATATACTGGTCTACCTGCTGATCAATGGCTGTGTTTAGAAACATGGCCAGCATAATAGGGGCGGGTCCATTAATTGTCATGGAAACTGATGTATTGGGGGCGCACAGATCAAATCCGCTGTAAAGCACTTTAACATCATCCAGTGTGCAAATGCTTACCCCGGAGTTGCCTATTTTACCATAGATATCCGGGCGTCTTTCAGGATCATATCCATAGAGGGTTACCGAATCAAAAGCGGTAGACAATCTTTTGGCTTCATAATCGGCAGATAACATTTTGAAACGACGGTTTGTTTTGATCGGATCGCCTTCTCCGGCAAACATGCGGGTGGGATCCTCCCCCACCCGTTTCAAAGGAAACACACCGGATGTGTAAGGAAAGTATCCGGGTAGATTCTCTCTTCTCATCCACCGGTAGATTTCTCCCGGATCTTTAAACGAAGGAAGGGAAACCTTACGAATCTTTTGATGGGACAGTGACTCCGAGTATAGAGGAAGCCGGATTTCCCGTCCACGAACTTCATATACCAGTTCATCTTCATTGTACTTTTGTTTCAGGTCTTTCCATTGTTCAATCAAAAATGTGGTTTCTATATCCAGATTTTTTTCCGCTTGGTTTATTTCTTCTTTAAGTCGTAAAATAAGTGCTTTATCATCACCCTCAAGGGTTTCAACAGTCTCTTTTAAATGCCAGACCTGTCGAAGCGCATCGGCCTGTCTTTCCGTTTGTTTATGGTAGGATCTTACCGTATCGGATATTTCGGCAAGATAACGGGTACGTTCCGGAGGAATAATGATGGTTTTTGAACCGGATACTTTTTTTTCCGGTCTGGGCAGGGTAGACTCGAATCGGATCCCGGTTTTTTCCGCAATGGTATCCAAAACGGCATGATAAAAAGCGGTTACTCCGTCATCGTTAAATTTGGAGGCGATGGTTCCGAATACCGACATTTCCTCCGGTTGTTTGGCAAAATCGTTTAAGTTACGCTGCACCTGTTTACGCACATCCCGTACCGCATCCTCACCGCCCCTTTTTTCATACTTATTGACCGCGATAATATCGGCAAAATCGAGCATGTCAATTTTTTCCAATTGTGAAGCGGCTCCAAACTCACTGGTCATCACATAAATAGAGAGATCCACCAGGTCGATAATGTGAGAATCTCCCTGCCCGATTCCAGCTGTTTCAGCAATAACCAGGTCGTAGCCTGCCGCCTGGACGACTTTAATTGCATCAGGAAGGGCGTCGGGGATTTCGATATGAGAACGCCGGGTGGCAAGGCTTCGCATGTAAACTCTTGGGTTTCCAATGGCATTCATCCTGATTCTGTCACCCAGTAATGCTCCGCCTGTCTTACGCCTGGAAGGGTCGCTGCTTATTATCGCCAGATGAAGGTCTTTTTGATCATGAAGAATTCGCTGAATAAACTCGTCGGTTAAAGAAGATTTGCCGGAGCCGCCGGTACCGGTGATACCAATGACAGGGACTTTTCGATTGGCGATCATTTTTTCCAGTTCTGCCCGAAGATTTTTCAGCTGGTCGTTGTTTTTTATTTTTGTATTTTCCAACGAGGTGATTATATTGGCCATTAACAGTTTATTGTCCGGTGTCAGTTTGTCCAGATCAAAGCCATCCTCTTTGGCCCTGGGGAAATCCATCCACTCTACCATGTGGTTAATGATTCCCTGAAGTCCCCATTTAGCTCCATCTTCCGGGGAATAAATCTTGGAAACACCATAGTCTTCGAGCTCCTTTATTTCCTCGGGAACAATCACCCCACCTCCACCACCGAACACCTTGATATGAGGAGCTTTTCTTTCTTTGAGAAGATCGACGATATATTTAAAAAATTCCATATGGCCGCCCTGATAACTGGATACGGCTAAACCCTGGGCATCTTCCTCAACCGCGGCATCCACAATCTCCTGGACGGATCGGTTATGCCCCAGATGGATGACCTCTGTTCCGGTTGACTGCAAAATCCTGCGAAAAATATTGATGGATGCATCATGACCATCAAAAAGTGACGTTGCCGTGATCACCCTTACATGATGTCTGGGTTTGTATATTTCAGTTTCAGGACTCATGACCTCTCCTTATGGTTAAATGCAATATTTATTGTTTCTTGGGCCAAAAGCTTTATTTTGATTTAGGTTAAAGCGCCAATGACAAAATCAGTCTGATATTTGATATAATCTTCAATACTGTAATGGCGGGAAAGGAACCAGCGTCGGAATGTCCACATATGGCCTAAAACAGTAATATTATGCGCTGCCAGCTCAATGGAGCGTTCATTCAGATGGGGAAAATCTCCGGATGATACAATGTCGGCCAGGACTTTAACTATAAGTCCGGTAATTCGAAGTTCGTTTTCCAGGACCCTTTTCTTCCATTGCGCAGGTAAAGACTGTGTTTCCTGATACACAAGGAGAATAAAATCACTCATACGATGACATACCAGAAAATATTCCCGTATCACTTCCGCCACAAGTGCTTTTCCGCCGGATACTCGGTTTAATGCCTGGGAAACCCCCTGTTCCACTTCAGCATGAATGGACTCGCAAACCAGGTATAGGACATCCTCTTTTGAGGCCACATACTCATACAGTGACCCTATTGAAAAACCGGCGGCTTGGGCAATCTGGCGGGTGGTTGTTTTATGAAAGCCTTTTTCAATAAAAAGTCTTGCGGCGGCACCAACGATTTGTTGTCGTCTCCGTTCAACAAGGTCAGGGTTTTTTATTTGAGTGGCAACGTCTTTTGTTCCGGCAGATTGCTGAATCATAAGCTATTACTCTATCATGCGGGTAAGAAAACAAACCAATTTTTGAGCGAGCGCTCGGTCGGTTACGTAACACAAAATTGATTTTGTTGTCAAGTTTTTCTATGAATTTTCTAACGGAAACGTATTTGTCACCATAAGATAAGCACTAAGATAAATCAGGTTAAAAAGAGGGGTTACCCGTTCAGGGCTTTTTTAGCAATCTGTGCCTCAGGAGTGTCGGGATATTTAGAGCCGATTAACACAAGCACCTTTCTCCAGTGATCGTGCATTCCTTTTTGCCGATAACCGTTGGCAAGTTTTAAAAGTGCCATAGATATACCCGGCAAGATAGATTTTTTTTTCAAAAGGATGGCGAGTATTCTTTTTGCATTTTCAAAGTGCCCGGTATCAATACAGATTATGCTTATGCTCAGATAAAGCTGAGGAGACAGTTTGGGTCGGTTGGAGAGGCTGATATATTCTTGGAAAATATTGTATGCTGTTTTGGGTGACTCGTTGTTTTGAATGAGAAGGGAAAGCAGCTTCTTTGCCGTTTCATGGAACCTGAGGCTTTCAGGGGTATGTTTTTCCACGTTATACAGATGGGTCAGCGCGGTTAAGTTGCCCGGTTCTTTTTCAAGAACTTGATTCAGCAACTTGCGACCCTGTTTCATGTCCAGCTCACTGATGCTTTGCAGCGCTTTTTCTATCAGAGGAGTAATTTCATCTTTGGGGTCTTCCCTAAAGATATTTTCATCCAGAATTAAAGGAAATTTCAGGCTGATGAATCCCAGGATGGCTCCTCCCATAAGTCCGCCGATATGTGCCACATAAGCCACCTGGCTGATTCCACCGAAGAAGAGTTGATATAGCTCGTTGCCTATCCAGATGGGCAACAAAATGATCGCAGGTACTTTCACATAGTTAAAATAAAATCCCAGCGAATAAAAAATGTTTACCTTTTTTTTGCCGAACAGCACGGTAAAAGTTCCCATAAGGCCTGCTATAGCACCGGAGGCGCCAACCAGAGGGACGGTACTTTGCATATAAACCAGCCAGAACACTCCCACCGAAAGAAGACCTCCCAAAAGGTATATGCCGGTATATAAAATCCTTCCGCATCCCAGTTCAAGAACACAACCGACAATCCACAAAAATATCATGTTGCCGAGAAGATGACCAAAACCTCCGTGGAGAAACATGTAAGTAAAAGAGGTGGTTAATGATTTATAAGCCGGCCTGAAACCATAGCCAATAAATACAACCTTGGAAAGTTTTTCTTCATAGATGCTTCTTAACCTCTTCCATTTTGCATACACGGGATCTTCGCCGGTAATGATTTTATCGTTGCGGAGTCTTTTTAGAAAGTCGAAATCTTTGTCCATTTCAATATGATAGCGGACAAGGGTTTCTTCATCCAGCTCCTGGTGCTGATGAAGATCGGGATTATTTTTTACTTTTTGTTTGGCGTACTCAATATATCGTTGTACTTCAATTTTAGCCAATTCAGATTCGAAGTAATACTCATTGGCCTCATGAAATATTTCTTTATCGGAGGATTGAAAATAAAAGAAAACCAGGCAATTTAATAATATAATACAAATAGTGACAGCGGGAGGATTCCGCCAGCTTATTTTTCCTGTCAAAGGTATGATTAACATGCAAAGTCTCTTTTTTACATTTTATAGCATTTAAATGCGACATCTGTAACCAGTGTATCCAAATCTGGCAACCGGTCGGCGATTGAGTGAACCCTGAAGAAAAAAAGTAAAAAGAAGGATTTAATTGAAAAAGATGAATTAATTGGATATAATCACTAACTGATATTCGGCATAATGGTCCATTTGATCACCCATGAACGGGTGTCGGGATCTTTGTCCAGACATACAACCCCACTGTTTTGGAACTTAAATACAGTCTTTTCCATAGAACCGGTTATCAGGTAGGCGGTCAGTCTTTCCATAAACGGAAGATGGCCGATAAGCATGACGTTATCTTTGCTTTCTATGTTGTCGGCGATAACGACCACATCGTCAAGGGGCTTTAACCCGATTTTTTCATGAATACCGCCAGGAGGTTGAAGGGCTGAAGCAAAAATTTCAGCGGTCTGCCGGGCTCTTGTTTTGGTGCTGTAATTTATTTGCGTCACATGAATGGAGTAATCTTTTGAAACAGCTGCAATCCGTTTGGATTCACTTATTCCTTGTTTTGAAAGACCTTGACCAGGATCCACATCCTTAGAAAGGCTCTTTCCGTGTTGTACCAGAAAAAGTGCCATTATCTTTATACTCCTTGAATATTGAACGTGTTCAGTGTATAAAATCGATAACGAATTGGATTAGAATTATACGATAATAATGTAAAAATATCAACATTTATCTTGCCTGTTGGGCACTGGAAATTTCTTAAGAATTGATTCGGAGTTAAACCATATGAGAATTGTAACGCGACCTGATTTTGACGGCGTTGTCTGTGCGGCACTTCTGTATGAGGCAGAAAAAATTAATGAACCGGTGAAGTGGGTTGAACCCGGTGATATGCAGAAAGGTATGATTGAAATCAGACCGGGTGATATTATTGCAAACCTGCCTTATCACGAAAAATGCTCATTATGGTTTGATCATCATTATACCAATACAATCAGTAAATTATTTAACGGAGCATTTAAGATAGCCCCGTCAGCAGCAGGTATCATCTATGAATATTACCGAGATAAATTTACCCAGGATTATAGCGAACTTATTAAACAGACTGATAAAATCGATTCGGCGGACTTATCTTTAGATGAGGTTCGGCATCCTGAAAATTACCCCTATTTACTGTTATCCATGACGATTTCAGGGCGAATTGAAACCGAGGAGGCTTACTGGAACAGAGTGGTTCATTTGCTAAGAAGGTTTGAAATTGGGGCGATTATTAACGATCAAGAAGTCAGTGAGCGTTTCAATTTAGTTAAAAGTAATAACAAAAAATATAAAGCGCTGTTGAAAAAACACACCAAGATAAAGAACCATGTGTCGATTACTGATTTTCGTTCCTTAGACGAAACACCGGAGGGAAATCGTTTCCTGGCTTATTCGCTATTTCCCCAATCATCGGTAAATGTTAAAATTCGCTATGATGATAAAGAGAGGCAGATGATTGCGATAAGTGTCGGACACAGCATTTTCAATAAAAACTGCCATGTAAATGTCGGTCTTTTACTTTCCAGTTTTGAAGGCGGCGGGCATCAAGGCGCTGCTGCCTGCCGTTTTCATGTCAGCAAGGCGGATGATTATGTTGGGAAAATAATAGAAGTATTAGTAAAAAATGAGCCGATTGAAGATTGATGGCGTCATTCCATGGCCCATCTAATCAGACAACTTCCCCAGGTATAGCCTGCCCCAAATGCGGAAACGACAATCCAATCTCCTTTTGTTATCAGCCTTTCCTGGTAAGCTTCAGACATGGCAAGTGGTATGGTGGCGGCGGTGGTGTTCCCGTATTTATTTATATTAACCACCACGTGGTCCTCATCCAGCTCCATTTTTTTTGCCACTGCATCAATGATGCGAAAATTTGCCTGATGGGGAATCAGAAACCGGATATCCTTTCCGGTTAGGTTATTTTTTTTCATAATCTGTATTGAGACGTCAGCCATATCCTTTACCGCACGTTTGAAGACCGCTTTTCCATCCTGATAAACAAAATGTTTTCTCTTGCCGACGGTTTCCGGTGAAGCCGGTTCCAGGCTGCCCCCGGCACTTACATATAAAGATTTAAAACCGCTTCCGTCCATGTGAAGAATAGAGTCCTTTATGCCAAGATTGTCATTTGACGGCTCAATCAAGACGGCACCTGCGGCATCCCCAAATAAAACACAGGTGTTACGGTCCTCATAATCAATGATGGCACTCATCTTATCGGCGCCAATCACCATAACTTTTTGATGCTTTCCGTTTACGACAAATTGAGATGCGACGGATAAAGCGTAAACGAACCCGGTGCAACCCCCATTTAAATCGAACCCCCAGCAATTTGAGGCTTTCAGTTCTTTTTGGACTAGGGCAGCGGTTGCCGGAACCGGCATATCAGGTGATACAGTGGCCACGATGATTAAATCCAGCTCGTCCGCTGAAATATTTCTCTGTGAAAGGGCCATTTCAGCTGCTTTAACCGCCATGAAAGATGTCCCTTTACCTTTTCCCAGAATTCTTCTTTCTTTAATTCCGGTACGGGTGGTTATCCATTCATCATTGGTATCTACCATTTGTTCAAGGTCTTTATTGGTAAGTTTATTATCAGGAGCGAAATGCCCCACTGCGCTAATGATAGCTCGCATAAATATCCTCCCAAAAGATATTTTATTCTGGGTTATTAAAAGCGGTCCGGCATCCGGACGTATGGGTGCCGACTCATTCAGTTGTATTCTTCAATGGACTCAAATTTAAGATAGTATTAAATCAGGATGGTATCATATGAAATTGCCTGATTTAATATCTTTAGCAGAACGATTTGTAAAGAGATATATTCACTTCAAGGTTCACTTTAAGATAAGTTGATACATAAATTCCTTTATGCTAAATCACCTAGATGGATATTTAGATAACTATAAAATATTTGGTATAAGGGAGATAAGGTGGGAAAATATCAAAATATAAAGCAGTTATTGGAAAAAATATATGGTGAAGAAAAGGGTAGGCGGGCGTTTACTAAAATTTATTCACTAATGAAAAAATATCCCATAAGCCCAAAAAGGAATAACGGATATTTTTCCCAGGATGATGTTATACTGATTACCTATGGTGATACTTTATATAAAAACGGGGAAAAGCCTCTGTTTACGATTCATGAATTTACCAGTAGATTCTTAGCGGGCACATTTTCACATATACACGTTTTACCCTTTTACCCTTTTTCATCGGATGACGGTTTTTCAGTGATGGATTTTTTTTCGGTAAACCCTACACTGGGTTCCTGGCAGGATATAGACTCAGCCGGGACCGATTTTAAGCTGATGTTTGATCTGGTGCTGAATCATATTTCGGCAAAAAGCAAATGGTTTGAATATTATTTGGAAAAAAAAGAAGGATTTAAAGATTTTGCCATAGAAGTCGATCCGTCCATTGACCTTTCGGCGGTTACCCGGCCCCGCTCTCTTCCCCTTTTAACTGAAGTCAAAAAACAATCGGGCGAAATTGTCCACGTCTGGACCACATTCAGTGCGGACCAGATCGACCTGAACTTTAAAAGTATTGATGTGCTTGAAAAAATGGTTGAGGTGCTTTTATTCTACGTGCATAAAGGAGCAGCCATTATACGGCTGGATGCGATTGCATATTTGTGGAAAGAAACAGGAACAAGCTGTATTCATCTTAAGCAGACCCATGAGGTGGTGAAACTGTTTCGCCTCATACTGGATGAAGTTGCCCCACATGTGATGATACTTACAGAGACCAATGTGCCGCACCATGAAAATATAAGCTATTTTGGCGACGGCGATAATGAGGCGCAAATGGTCTATAACTTTACCCTTCCGCCACTTTTATTGTATTCATTTTTAAAAGAAGATACATCCGTTTTATCTAACTGGGCCAAGGGGTTGGATTTAAAATCCGACAGCAATACTTTTTTTAATTTTACCGCTTCCCATGACGGCATAGGGGTCAGGCCCCTTGAAGGGATATTGCCGGTGGAAGAGATTCACTTTCTTGTTGAAACCATCAAGAACAACGGGGGGAGAGTTTCCTGTAAAAAGAATTCAGATGGTTCCGAAAGCCCTTATGAGTTGAATATCACCTATGTGGATGCACTCTTAAATAGGAAGTTTGATCCAGACAGGTATCACGCCCAAAGGTTTCTGGCATCTCAGGCGATCCAGTATGTTCTTCCCGGGGTGCCTGCCACCTATATTCACAGCCTGATAGGCTCAAGAAATTGGGAAGAGGGAGTCAGGGAAACCGGGGTGGCGAGAGCCATAAACAGGAAAAAATTACGATCGGATGATGTGATATCACAACTGGAAAATTATGACACTTTTCGTTTCAGCATTTTTTATGCTTATATCCATATGATAAAGGTTAGAAAAAAGCAATCCGCCTTTCATCCAAATGCCGGGTTTGACATACTGCATATTGATCCGAGAATCTTTACCATTGCCAGGTATGGCGAAGATCAAACCATATATGCGCTGACCAATATATCATCATTGCAGGTTTCTTGTACATTGAAAAGAGGCGGTGTGCCTCCCTTGATGAAGGATCTTCTAACAGGAGAGATGTTCTCAATAAATTCAATACGACTAAATCCGTATCAGTTTATATGGCTTACCGTTTAAGGTAACTGCAACTAAATGGTATCTATCGGAAAATTGGCTCAAAAATTGGTCTTTTAATTGCCGTTAATTTTATCTCTGAGTTTTCCGGAGCATTTAAATGTGACGACTTTTCTTTCTCTAAGGATTAAGTCTGAACCTGTAGCCGGGTTTCGACCTCGACGCTGGTTCTTGTGCTTTACGCAAAATTTTCCAAATCCGGAAATCAGCACATCCTCCCCTTTTTCCAGAGTACCTTTAATAATTTCCAACAGGGATTCGACGATATCAACCGAGTGTTTTTTGGTAAAGCCGAGATCGTGTATTTTAACAACAATATCATTCTTGGTTAATGCCATGTTTCCTCCTAAAAGAACGTGTTCAGTTTTAATCCATAATGAGTTGATGTTAATTAATTAATTTGACAATTAACGTCAACGGTTATTTTTTGGTTGTGTATTAGGTGGTTTTTCACCGGTATGACTTGTGGCCTGATCCGGCACATCCTGTTTGACAGGAATAATATTTTCTATTTTTTTCATTGTGTTATCTATATTTTTTATTATTCCGTTAATTTCAGCCTTTAATTTTTCATGGTCACTGTCAGTCATAAAAGTTTTTTACTATCCTGGGTGTTGGGAAATTTGATTTACCGAAGGTCGGTTAATTTTTATGAGTTCATAAATTTTTCTATCAAGTATATAAATATACGAAAATAATGGATATGTCAAGTTTCAAACAGTAATTTTCTAAAATTATTGGCAATAAACAATATTTAAGGCTTGATGAAACGGTTAAGGGGTTATGTTGTTAACCCATTGTTATAATATGCCATATCGATTATATATCTGCAAATTGGGCGTTTGATGCTGGAAAATTTATAAAATACGGGAATAATTATTTTTTCTCTCAACAATCCAATGGGGTCTATGTTTTTAGCGGCAAGTTATCTTATCTGCCCTGGGTTACCTATTATCTCTAAACACTTTTTTTATTCCGGATTTTACCAGAGAAGGGTTTAATAAAAGCGTGAATTTTTTCGCTCCTCTGGCATCAACAAAGGTATTGCTAAAAGTGAATTCCGCCTTCTTTAAAATTTTAACATTTTTATCCATTAATATAAAATGGTAATTTAAAGCCGTAAAAATCAAAGCGCCGGTAATGACAAGGATTAACAAAGGCTTTTTCATTTAAATTCTCCCAAATACAGACGATTTCATACCTTTTTGACAGAGATACGCTTTAAACACGGATCACCTGAATGCTCAAGGGTGCATATTTTTTTTACAGGCTAAATCAGGCTTTCCAGGCTAAGATCCGGGTCTTTTTTATCAAATCCTTCATCGGATATCAGCGATTCAAAAAAGATTTCTATTATATCTTTATGATGAACAAATTTATCTTTTAGTAATTGCATAAATTTCTCATAACCCGGTTGGTTGAAAAGTCGGTCGATTTCAGATGCTTTTTTGTTCAGTTGACCGCAGTATTTTTCCCTAACCGTTTTGGGTGTGGTTCCTTTTGCCTTGGCAACCTTGTTGGTTGCCTGTACTCTTGAAAGCCCGTTTATTTCTATTTCATAAATAACTTCAAAAATTTGGGCCAATGCATCTGGTATTCCCTTGATATCAATGCTGGTATCCTTTCCGGCTTTCGGGTTTTTCGTGGTTTTTTGACCGAAAAGGAGCCGGTTTAAAACGGAGTTTGGGGTATCGGTAAATGGTTCGGCAAAGTTTTTTAAATGATTCCAGATCTTATCATCTATTTCAATCTGATGCATTTTCATTTTTTTCCTCCTGCCAGCCATAGTATCTTTATTACACGAAAGTTTTTCGAATATGTCAAGTGCGTTATCGTCTTTGTTGACTTTTGTTACTGCTGAATTTTGCCTGAGTTGGCGACGTTAATATGCATTTTAATCATTGGGTCTAAAAAGAACGGTAAATGATAATTCCCAGTATAATTACTCCCAGCAACAGGGAAAATATCAACTGATCGGTATTAAACCTAGGCAAAATTCAGCACTCCTCAGCGGTGGATGTACCTTGGGATGTGATAAAAACTCGGTTAAATTTTATACGTTGCATTCAGATTTCCCCCGGGTCAGGAGCCTTGAAATGATAAGCGGATTGCCGGTTTACTCCTTATCCAGTCCGAATGCGGTATGGAGAACTCGAACGGCAAGTTCGGTGTATTTTTCTTCAATAATGCAGGAAATTCTGATTTCAGAGGTACTGATCATGATGATATTGATATTTTCTTTGGCCAGTGTGTGAAACATAATGGATGCGACACCTGAATGGTTTTTCATTCCCACACCGATTACGGAAACCTTTGCAATATTTTTATCCCCGAAAACATCCTGAGCACCAATTTTTTCAGCCACTTTTTTTTCTATTTCCAGAGCTTTGGTAAAATCTGCCTTGGGAACGGTAAATGTCAAATCTGTCTGCCCGCCGGCTCGAGTGTTTTGGATAATCATATCGACAAGAATGCCGGATTCTGAAATCGGGGTGAAAATTTTGGCCGCCACTCCCGGTTGATCCGGGACTTTTTTTAAAGTGATGCGGGCTTCATCTTTGTTGTGTGTTACCCCCGATACAACAAGTTGTTCCATACCGGAGTCTTCATCAACAACCATGGTTCCCTCCTCTTCGTTAAATGATGATCTTACATGTAAGGGGATATTGTATTTTTTTGCAAAACCGACTGAACGGATTTGAAGGACTTTGGCACCAAGGCTTGCCATGTTAAGCATTTCATCATAGGAAATTTCTTTTATTTTCCTTGCCTTTTTGCAGATATTGGGATCAGCGGTAAAGATTCCATCCACATCCGTATAAATTTCGCAGATATCAGCCTTTATTGCTGCTGCAATGGCCACGGCAGATGTATCTGAACCGCCCCGACCGAGGGTGGTGATATTCCCTTGCGTATCACATCCCTGGAAACCGGCGACCACCACAATGTTTCTTTTGGCTAGCATTTTTTTAATACGGTTTGCCCCAATTTCAAGAATACGGGCATTACCAAAGGTATGGTCGGTTACGACTTCCGCCTGATATCCGAGTAGAGATTGAGCAGGATAGTTCATCGATTGCAGGGTGATCGATAGAAGTGCAGCAGTGGTTTGTTCCCCCGTAGCGATCAGCACGTCAAGCTCTCGTTTATCGGGTGAATGGGTGACTTTATTCGCCATTTCTATAAGATCGTCGGTAACCCCTGCCATGGCTGAAAGAATGACGACCACATCATTTTGCTGATCATAGGTTTTTGCCACCCGTTTGGCAACACTGTGAATGCGGTTAATGTCAGCCACGGATGTGCCACCGAATTTTTGAACAATTAAACCCATTTAATCCTCTTGTTATATCTTTTGCTGTGTTCCAAATTTTTTATCAGATAATTGTGTTTCCCGCCGTATGCAGCTATATTGATCATCCTTGATTCGTCAGCTAAAATTTCAAATCTCATATCTATATAATCGGAGGTGAAATCATCCAACAGCCTGTCCGCCCATTCAATTGCGATTACATTATCGCTGGCAAGTATGTCGTAAAAACCTAACTCGTCTAAATCAGAAAAATGTTCTATACGATAAAGATCGACATGAAACAATCGATATCGGCCCGGATATTCGTTTATTAAGGTAAATGTTGGACTGGTTATATAATATTTTTCAGAAACATCAAGGCCTTTTGCAAGCCCTTGGACGAAAGAAGTCTTCCCGCTGCCCAGATCGCCGGTTAGAGCAAAAATAGCTCCTGAATTGAGCATTTTCCCCATATTTTTTCCTAAAGACTGTGTTTCGTCAAGGGAATGTGTGGTTAGTTCCATTAAACAATCAATTTGATTTGACCGGGTATGGCGTTCATGACTTCAGTTGCCAGATAACCGAAAGGCCCGACTTTTTCCGCAAGCGTGTCAGCGGCTGCACCATGGAGGTATACCCCTGTGTGAGTGGCAGATTCGGCTGAATATCCCTGGGCAACCAGGCCAGTAATAATTCCGGTAAGAACATCCCCCATTCCGCCGGATGCCATTCCGGGATTTCCGGTGGGGTTAATAAATACATGGCCCTCAGGGTGGGCAATGATGGTTTTTGCGCCTTTTAGTACAACATGGGCATTATATTTTTCGGCGAATCTTCGAGCACAGGTGATGCGGTCTTTCTGGACCAAATCGGCAGTTGAATCTATCAGCCTGGCCATTTCTCCGGGATGAGGGGTTAAAATTACCGGGGCCGTTGTTTTTTTTAATATTTCAGTGCTGCCGGCTATATGATTCAGTCCGTCCGCATCAATGACCATCGTTACCGGGCTTTCCTGTATGATTCGATGAACCAACTTTTTCGTTTCAGCAGCATCTCCAAGACCCGGTCCTATGGCAAGGCATTTTTTTCCGGATAGCAGATCCATAATTGTATTAAATGATGATTCACCGATCCTTCCGTTTTGAGTATGCGGAAGGGGACAGGTCATTGCTTCAACAACCTGTGTTTCTAAAACAGGATTTAAGCTTTGCGGTAGGGCAAGGGTGACCAGACCGGCACCTGCACGCATGGCAGACATGGCTGTCATGGCAGCGGCTCCGGTTTTTCCAACGGAACCCGAAATAACCAGAGCATGACCCGCAGTGCCCTTGTGATAATCAGGGGCTCTGGGTTTTAAAGCATTGCGAATTGTTTCCAATGTCAGGAGGTGTTGTTTGGGTCTGATATTTTTTGCAATAAGGTCAGGTATTCCGATATCAATGATCTCAAGGTATCCGGTGAACTCTGCTCCCGGTAAGAGTATATGGCCTAGTTTGGCAAATGCAAAAGTTGCAGTGGCTTGAGCACGGATGCACGTCCCACAAACCTGGCCTGTATCAGAATTTAAGCCGGACGGAATATCTACCGAAAAAACAGGTTTGCCAAGGGTGTTTATAAATTCGATGATCTGCTTAAAATATCCTGTTACATCTGATTTCAAACCGGTACCGAGTAAAGCATCCACCCAGATTTTTTGATGGCGCATACCTGTTTTATGTGCCAAAAAAGCCTGTTCATCGGGTATTTCGATGACCGGAACATTAAGTGGGGCTAACAGCTTAAGGTTTGCGGCAGCATCGCCTTGAACCCTGGTTTTTTGCGCCAGAAGATATACCGTCACATCCGACCCTTTTTGAGCAAGATAACGGGCAATGACAAAGCCATCTCCGCCATTGTTTCCACGTCCTGCAAGCACGCCGACCGTTTTATGAACAATATCATCAAATTGATCAAAAATGACGCGCGTTGCACCCCTTCCGGCATTTTCCATCAGAACCCTTCCGGGGATGCCGAACGATTCAATGGTTTGCCGGTCCATTTGCTGGATTTCACCGGCGGTAACTAGGTACATTCTTTTCTCCAATATTAAAGATGAGCGCTTCGCACCAGACTCCGCCTTCGGCTAGGCCTCGGTAAGCCGGGTTCAAGGTTCAAGTTAATTTGTTTGCATATCAAGTAAGTGTTTCGAGTTACGAGTTACGAGTTGCGAGTTGTCAATCGGAAACGATCCTTTTTTATACCCCTTAACCCGAAACGCGCAACCCGCAACAATATCGCATGACAGAAAAAGAAACTGTTGCCAAATAAAACTGGTAAGTTGCGTTGTAGGTTTGTTAAGCGTCTATAGCTCTTTTATCAGCGCCAGCATCTCCCTGACCGCCCTTTCCATCCCAACCAGCGCAGCTCTTGAGACGATGCTGTGGCCGATGCTGAATTCGTCAATTTCTTTAAGGCCCTTAAAGGCCTTTATGGTATTATAGCATATTCCATGACCGACATTAACGCCAAGCCTCAACTTGTATGCAAGCTTTACCGCGTCTACAATCTTGCTGAAAGCTTGCTTTTTTTTCTTAGACGTGGTGGCATCGCAGAATGTTCCGGTATGGATTTCAACCATATTGGCATTTGCCTGATGGGCCAGCTTTAACTGTTCCGGTTTAGGATCTATGAAAACGCTGACCGGAATACCGCTGTTTTGAAGCATTCCAATGGTTTCAGTAACCGCGGTTTTGTGAACAACAAGATCCAGGCCACCCTCGGTGGTAATTTCTTCACGTCTTTCCGGGACCAGAGTCACCAGATCAGGCTTGATATCCAGTGCAATCCCGAGCATCTCGGTGGTTGAAGCCATTTCGAGAATAAGTTTGGTTTGAACCACTTTACGTAATATTCTGACATCACGATCCTGAATGTGTCGTCTGTCACCGCGGAGGTGGACAACGATGCCGTCGGCGCCGGCAAGTTCGGCCAATACGGCTGCCGCCACAGGATCGGGATAAGAAACACCACGGGACTGTCTTAAAGTTGCAATATGATCGACGTTTACTGCTAAACCAGCCATTGATAGCCTCCTATAAATTAAATCCAAACATATTTGTTTAGCCAAGCGAAAAACATGCCCGGATGAACCCGGCACCCAGACGTCTACGTGCCGACGGATTTTTAACGTTCCGATTTATTTCGCTAAAGTGATGCAACAAGTCTTAACAGTTCATCACTCTTTTTTTCCATTTGGTGAGCCCCTTGATCATTTTTAACATGATCAAAACCAAAAAGATGGAGAATGCCGTGTATCAGAAGTTGCACCAAGCGTTCTTCGGTGGTGATTCCCGCGTGTAATGCTTCCCGCATGGCAGTTTCGCTGGAGATGACCACATCTCCAAGAATTTGAGGGTTTAGATCTGAAAAATCTCCTTCTTGCATGGGAAAAGCAATCACATTTGTAGGCCCGGATCGATTTAGATAATTCTTATTAAGGGTTTTAATTTCCGAATCATCGACAACAAGTATGGAAAGTTCTCCTTCAGGACTGCCCAAGGCGTTTAAGATGGCTTGAGCTTTCTTTTTCAATGTTGCTTTCAATATTTTGTGTTTTTTTTGCCTGTCGTCTATTAGAATTCCCATTTTTCCTCTTTCCATTATTTGCAACACGATCTTCGGGGTATTCTATTCTATGGTGGTGGATTCCATGCAATATTTTGTTAAATCTTTTGGCAATACTGTGAAGATCTTTTAAGGTGAGTTCACAGTTGTCCAGCTGACCATCAGAAAATATTTTATTGATAAGGTTTTGCACCAGGCCCTGAATTCTGGATGTGGTTGGATTTGCCATGGTTCTGGATGCGGCTTCAACAACATCTGCCAGCATCACAAGTCCGATTTCCTTGGTCTGTGGCAACGGACCCGGATACCTGAAATCATCAATATTTACAGCATTTTCTCTTTTTTGCTGTATGGCTTTGTCATAAAAGTACTTGATCAGGCTTGTGCCGTGGTGCTGCTGGATTGCATCAACGATCACCTGACCCAGTTTATTCTTTTTTGCAATTTCAACACCATTTTTAATGTGTGCAATTAAAATAAGGCTCGACATGGAAGGCGCCAGCTTATCATGCCTGTTTTTACCCGCTACCTGATTTTCAATAAAATACAGCGGCTTGTTAATTTTCCCAATGTCGTGATAGTATCCGCAGACTTTCGCAAGAAGCGGGTTGGCTCCGATTTCAGCCGCGGCCGCTTCAACCATGGAACCGACAATAACAGAATGGTGATATGTCCCGGGGGCTTCCATCATCAGTCTGCGGAGAATCGGTTGATCAAGGTTTGCCAGTTCGAGGAGTTTTATGTCTGTGGTGTAATCAAAGGCGATTTCTATTAGAGGAGCTAAGCCGGAGGTAATGATGCCGGCACCGATTCCGCCCAGAAAAGCAAAGCCCGAACCCCATAAAAGTTTGGACGTTGAAAAGTCCGCCATATAAAGGTCAGTGGCAACCACCAGTACCACATTCAGCAATCCAAGTTTTGCCCCGGCTTTTATAAATACTTTGCGTTCTCTGCAATCACGTATCCAGTATGCAGCCATCGAGCCGTTTATGAGGAAAAACAGGAAAGATTCAAAACTGTTTTGAAATATGACGGCAACACATATGGCGATTATCATGGCAAAGGGTATGGCGATTTCAAGCCCCAGAAACAGACATATGATCATGGCGCTTGCAGCAAGAGGAAAACCGTAGGGTATGGAAGAGGCAGGTATGGAGTATGATACATTTGCAATCAGCGATTCAGACAAAGAAGCCGAAATATCGGCTAGCAAAAAGAATGTGATCAGTACGCTGGAAATAAAAAGAAGATTTTTATTGTGTTTGCTCGCCATACTTTTTTGCCGGGGTATATGCAGGATATAGGTTGCAGCCAGGAGACAAAGCATAATCATTGCCGCGCCGATGCTTTTGGAGACGATATGTTCTTGTCTGGTTTGGGCTTGAAGCGTTTTAAGTTTTAAAAGTTGAACCATGGTTACCAGTTCACCTTCGCGCAGGAGCATTTCCCCTGTTTTAATCTGGTGGAGTATCGGCTTGATTTCCGATGCGGCTTTTTTTCTTCGCTCCTCTGTTTCGCTTTTGTTCAGGGTGATGTTTGGTGCAATGAGGTTTTGAACAAAATCGACGATCAGGTTTTTAATCGTATAGCGGCGATTTTTTAAAAGTGGTTTGCCGACAATTCTGACCATCGCATTGGCCTGATCCAGCCCGTAAAAAACCTTTAGTTTTTTTACCACCGTTTCGTTTGACGTTTCGATACTGCGTAAAACGATCCCTTTATCGACTTCTTTAAGAAGGAGGGCTTTATTGGACACCACGCCGTTTTGTAAAATTTTTGACAGTATTTTGGCGATTAATTCTGCGATGTCCTGTGAAAATTTTTCTTTTTCCAGGATTTTATAAGCACCGTTGCTGACATTAAAGCCGATTTTTCTTTCAAATTCTTCCTTCATTTGCCAGACTTGGTCATGCAAGGAAGGCTTTTTTTCCACGGCCGCGGAAGAGCCGGTTTTTGTTTTTTGGGTTGAATCCTGTTTAGCGTTGAAAACAGCCTGAAGATCGGCAAAGGCCTGGTGTATGCGCTGGGTTAATGCAAAAGACAAGGCGGTATCGAAATCATAGACCGTCAACACCTTTTCGGCAGCGTTTTTTCTATTTATCTTGGTGGCTTCAATATCTTCTATTAAAAAATCTTTTGGCGCTTTAATATCTCTTCCGGCCACGTCTCCAAGTTGATAGGAATGTTTCAGGGGGATAAGGTTCGGATAAAGTATAAGGGTGAATATTATGGTAACCCCAAGCATAACAGCCCAACGGAAACGATAGCTATTTTCAAAAAACTTACTGACGGAATCTGTATTTATTTTACCAGTCATTGTCTATGGTTAAATTCGTAAAAAGTCCCAATTTCGTTGTTTCGGCTTTCTGCGTCGTCATCATTTCCGGCTCGCTTCAAGATCTTCGTATGCTTTGATTATCTCCTGAACCAGACGGTGCCTTACCACATCTTTTTTGGAAAAAAAAACGAATTTTATTCCTTCGATGTTTTGTAAAATATTTTTGGTTTCTACCAGGCCTGAAGGCCGGTCTGAGGGAAGGTCGATCTGGGTTATATCTCCGGTAATGACAGCCTTGGAACTGAAACCTATACGGGTTAAAAACATCTTCATCTGCTCAGTGGTGGTGTTTTGCGCCTCGTCCAATATGATGAAGGAATCGTTTAATGTCCTGCCGCGCATGAATGCAATCGGTGCGACTTCTATTACCCCTTTTTGCATAAGATTGGAAACCTTTTCGAATCGCATCATATCATGAAGTGCATCATAAAGGGGCCTTAAATAAGGGTCAACCTTTTCTGCCAGATCTCCTGGCAGAAAACCGAGTGCTTCGCCGGCCTCAACTGCGGGCCGGGTGAGGATAATACGGCTGACCAGGCCCTTGGAAAGAGCCGATACAGCCATAGCCATAGCCAGATAAGTTTTTCCTGTTCCGGCAGGGCCAATAGCAAAAACGATATCAAAACTGCGTATGGCATCGATGTAATCCTTTTGGGCCTGGTTTTTGGGCGATATTGGACTTTTTTTAGATGTAATGCAAACCGTATCAAGGAAAATATCTTTCAGATTAATTCGGTCATCTTCACTTAACACTCGGATTGCGTGGTCAATATCGTTAGGATAAACAGTGTGCCCGTTTTTGGAAAGGTCATAGAGCTGTTGAAGAATATTTTGTGCCAGACTTACTGAAATCCCGTCACCCTGAATAAAAACAGTATTTCCTCTGGCATTAATTGAGAGATCAAGCGCATCAGCAATTTTTTTAAGATTGCTGTTATGTTCTCCAAACAGCTGCCTTGACAGGTTAATATCAGCAAAATCCAACTTGGTCTGATTATCGCCCGGAGTTACTTTGTTATGATAAGGTTGACTCGATTCCATGTTTTTTCAACACCATCAGAATAAACAAACTCTTATATCATACCTTTCTAAGGGATTGCAAACTACAATTTTGCAAAACAGGGTGAAAATAAAAACACCTTGACTCAAAATTATCGCTTTGTTAGTTTACAAATTTGAATAAATGACTGTTTTACATGCAAAATATACTATTTTATTGTCACTAAAGCACCCCGACCCCAAAAAAAGATTCACAACCAAACCCTGTGTGTGGTGGTGGCAAAATAAATTCTGTTTTCATTTATAAGGATATTATGAATAAATTTGATATGTTAATAATCGTCATTGTGGCGTTTTGCGTGCTGAGGGGAGTTTTTAGAGGCCTGATCAAGGAGATGTCTTCAATTTTAGGGGTACTGGCAGGTTTTTATGCCGCATATTCATATTATACGGTTATTGCGGGGCTTTTATCGCGCTGGATATCAAGTGCAGCCTATCTGAATATAGTAAGCTTTTTAATTTTATTTTGCGGTGTGTTTTTTATCATCAGTATTTTAGGAGTGATTATCAAATATGTGCTCGATATTGCCTTTATGGGTTGGGTGGATCGTGTCTGTGGTGCCGGTTTTGGTATAATAAAAGGGATATTGATTGTTTCTGTTCTTTTAATTATTTTTACTGCTTTCCTTCCGAAGAATGCCTCATTTGTAAAAGACTCCGTGCTGTCCTCCCACGTGGCGTTTGTCTCAGAAAAAATGGCAAGAATTGTTTCTAAAGATTTAAAAAGTGAGTTTTTATCCAAAATCAGTGAGCTGAAGAAATCTTGGAACATATCAAGATAATGAGAGACTCATCCGCTGATAAAACACCTCTTGAAGACTTGATTCAGTTGATAGAGACGTTAAGAGGAAAAAACGGATGTCCCTGGGATAAGGAGCAGACTCCTGAAACCCTGGTGGTTTATCTGGTGGAAGAGGTATATGAACTCCTTGATGCCATTGAATCAGGCACTCCTCAGGAGGTTTGTGAGGAGCTTGGTGATGTTTTGTTTCAAATATTTTTCATGGCTGAATTATATCACGCCATGAAGCATTTTGATATTTATGATGTGGCCCGTGCAAACACCCAAAAAATGATCAGGCGCCATCCCCATGTTTTTGGCAGTGTCGAGACAGGAAACACCGATGAAATAAGACAGCGCTGGCACAAAATCAAGATGCAGGAAAAAAATAATAGCGGTGCAGCTTCAGTTCTTGACAGTGTTCCGGTAAAACTACCTGCCCTGATGCGGGCATACAGGATTTCCGAGCGTGCAGCGGCAACCGGTTTTGACTGGGATACTATTTCATCGGTGATGGAAAAGGTAAAAGAGGAGTTGTTGGAATTTAAGTCTGCCTTGTCACTTAAAAAAGATGAAGCCTCGATGGAGTTCGGTGATATACTGTTTACCCTTGTCAATGTCGCCCGGTTTGCCGGAATTCATCCGGAAACATCACTTAGTGCTGCAATAAAAAAATTTGAAAAACGATTTAGGTATATGGAAGAAACGCTTTTTAAAAAGGGAAAAAAATTAGAAGATCTTACACGAAATGAAATAGAATTGATGTGGGAGGAGGCGAAGCGATTTTATGATCGCAATTATTGATTATGATGCGGGAAATCTGACCAGTGTCGCACGGGCTGTATCACATATCGGTTTTCAATGCCGGGTGACCAGCGACGCCGGAGAAATATTAAAAGCGGAGCATATCATATTTCCGGGTGTCGGTGCTGCCGGCAGTGCCATGGCGAGTTTGAAACGTACCGGTCTTGACAGCGCGATAAATGACGCATTTCACATGGGCATACCGATTCTTGGAATCTGTCTGGGAACTCAAGTGATTATGGGGCACAGTGAGGAAAATGATACCCCGTGTCTTGGCATAATAAACGGTCTGGTCCGGGCTTTTCAGCCGGGTAAAGCCACGAAAAATGGAAACCGTCTGAAAATTCCTCATATGGGCTGGAACCGTGTGGCGATTAATAAAGAACATCCGGTGCTTTCCGGTATTGACAGGGATGATGAATTTTATTTTGTGCATGGTTTTTATCCGGAGCCGCAGAATACAGCGCATGTGCTGGGGACCACTAATTATGGAGTTTTATTTGCATCTGTGGTTGGTTTTGAAAATTTATTTGCCACCCAATTTCACCTTGAGAAAAGTGGACGACCGGGGCTGAGAATGCTGGAGAATTTTTGCAAATGGAAGCCGTAAAAGGAAATTACACATGCTGAGCAAACGTATCATACCCTGCCTCGATGTCCGGGAAGGGAAAACCACCAAAGGGATTCGGTTTAAAGATAATATCGATATTGGCGACCCTGTTGAAATGGCTCGCTTTTATTATCAAACAGGGGCGGATGAAATTGTATTTTATGATATCACGGCATCCAGCGAAAAGAGGGATATCATGATTGACGTGGTGAGGCGTGTGGCTGATTCCATATTCATACCTTTTTCAGTGGGTGGAGGTATTCGCAGTGTGGATGACATGCGAAAAGTACTTTTGGCCGGTGCTGAAAAGGTAAGCGTCAATTCTGCTGCTGTAAAGAACCCTGATGTTATTGCAAAGGGCGCCGAAGCGTTTGGCAGCCAATGTATCGTTCTGGGTATGGATGTAAAGCATGTGGGTGTAAAAGACAATATTCCGTCCGGGTATGAAATTGTGATCAATGGTGGAAGAACGTATATGGGCATTGATGCCTTAAAATGGGCAATCAAAGCCCAGGAACTCGGGGCAGGGGAGATATGCCTGAATTCGATTGATGCTGACGGAACAACTACGGGATATGAACTTGACCTGACCTCTCTTATTTCAGGCAGTGTTGAAATCCCTGTCATTGCGTCGGGCGGGGCAGGTAAGCCTGAACACCTTAAGGATGTACTGACAAAGGGAAAGGCAGATGCTGCGCTTATTGCATCAATGATTCACTATGGTAATTATACCGTTGGGCAGATTAAATCATATCTTGCGGAAAACGGAGTAAAAGTCCGCCAATCTTGGTAGACACTTTTTAGGATTTACTCTGTTTGTTCAAATGTAAAACCACATCTCTTGGGTGCGGATTTTTACTCCTTTACACCGTTTTACCAAAAGGTACATATCCGGGTGGAATTCTTTGGATTAGATTTCCGTCTTCATCATATTTTTCTAGTATCACTTTACCGTTTTCGATGGTGTTCCTGGTGTCGGTCTTATCCTCTGTTTGGGTATCCATTTTAGAACCGGGACTGTCATCTGTTTTTCCCACGGGTCTTTCCTGTATCGCCTGTGTGACCTTTTGTTGCGCTATTTCCTTGTCATATACAACATTATTATGATTTGTTCGCATGGTTTGTTGTATTGACGCTTCTCCTATCGCATTGATCATGGTCAAGCCCCCCTTTCATGTTTTGTTGATATCGCTCTGAAACCTTATCTCCCTTGAGAAATTAGCATTTTTAAAGGTCTCATCCTATTAACTCGACAGACAGTAATTTTTATCCCTTCATCGGTAAGATTTCTCAAGTCACCTGGTTAAAACCTTTTGATGGAAAGCGAATTGGTCTTTTTTTTGCTGTTATCTATGGTGTGGTAAATAAATTCGGCTTTCTCGTTACTATTTTCTCTTTCGATGGTATGCTGAAATTGTTTAGTAATTTCATGGTCTGCTTTTTCCGGTTTATCTTCCTGATCGCCACGGGTAATGCGGTTAACAATGTCAGCAGTTACGTTATTATAAATGGCTTTTAGTTTTCCCTCTATGGAAATACTGATTTTGTCGGCCGATGACTTTTTAGCAGGAGCGCTGTTTTTTTTAGTATGGGTATTTTTGCTTAGCTGCCTGCTGTAAACCTTAAGAACATTTTGCATTTGATAATTTGTGATTTGCATAATTTTTCTCCTGACTTACATATCGGCACAATGGTTTAATAACTTTAGCAAAAAATGAAAAAAAATGGATATAAATATGCAGAAAAATGATTAACCTATTGATATAATGGAATATAAAAACTTTTGGGGCGATGGCAAAATTAAGAAAAAAATGTATGATCAGGGGAAATAAACGGTAGCGTTGATCGTCTCTGCCTGTTTCGATTCACATCTGATTTTATATGTGACGTGCCGTCAGGGCATTACTTTTCGCCAAACTGGGGTGCGAAACTTGAGTTATTAGTTAAGGCTGATACGGGCAAATGGGCGCCTATCCGGACAAACTGAGTAGAGATTGAAAAACTTCCCGAATCCTCAATTAAATAGCGTTACTATAGAGCATAAGCAGACAAATAAATCCTAATGAAATGTCTGTGACTTTCAAAAGCCACTTCAGGCAGGTTAGCGAAGTCAAAGCATGCGATATCCGATGCGTCATCTCCTGCTCTGGGTGTTCCGCTATAATTTTCAACAAGATAGCCAATCATGAGGACTGTATTGTATTTGTCGCTATGGTTTGAAGTGACCCCAAGGAGCATACCGATATGTCCGGTTAGAGCTGTTTCTTCTTTTAACTCTCTTAAGGCCGCTCGTTCAGGTGTTTCTCCAAGCTCCATGAAACCTCCGGGAAGACACCAGAAACCTTTTTTAGGCTCTACGCTCCTTTTGACCAGAAATAATTTTTTGCTCTCATCTACAACAACCAGACAGGTGGCAGGTACCGGGTTTTCATAAACAGGTTCCCTGCAGGCTTCACAAAAAGGGCGTACAGTCCCCTCGATTAATTTTGTTGAAAGCGGTGCGCCGCAGTATGAACAATTGGTTTTTTTCCGCATCTCAATCGTCAAAATCACCTTCAGGCCCTTTGTTGGAAGAGATCCGGCCGGCGCGCTCTATAATTTTATCTTCAGTCCATTGCATCGGATCTTCTATTTTTTTCGCTTTTGAGCCCGGATCGTATGAGTTGGCCTTGAGTATGGTTTCAATAGCAAGCGGTGCGGTATCTTTTGTATTTAATACATTTACCAGCATGTTGTAAACAAAGTTTTCAACCCGACGGATCATTCTTTCCCTGATTTCTTTCGGTTGCCCCAAAAGTTTGTTTTCAAAGGGCAGGTTGAGCTTTTTGTAGTTTCCTCCCTTGAGTTCGTTGGCAATGGCATAGGCCGTCATTTCGTGCCAAATCCTTTCTGAAGCGCCTTCTCCTTTCACCTTGATGAAGTCTCCATTATCGTCAAGAATGGCGTTTCCATAATCATTCACTTCAAGGCCCCATGAAATCATTTGCAGGGCCGTAGCCACATTTGCCTTGGTGGTTCTTGTTTTTGCTGCGATCTCTCTCAGTCGGTCAGAACTGTTTCCGGAAGTCCCATGCTGGGCCCCGGATACCTTATAGTCGGCAAGTGCATCATGTATTTCTTTGGTTAAATCGACCTGTATCCCCTGGGCACTTTCCTCAATTCCATGGGTGGTTCCGTTATTTAGTGCAATCCAGTCCGGAAAAATATCACGCGCGTTTAACCCCTGAATTAAAAAGAGAGCCTCTTCCACAGTTGAAAGACCGCTTTTTCCTTTAATTTCACCGACTTCTGTTTCGAGCCCGGCCCATTTGGGTATCAAGGCGTTTAACTCAATATTGGCAAGGAGATTCTTGTCATCCGGCATATGCGAAGCATCTATGGCAATTGAAGTTAATCCTGCATCAAACAGAGTCGGGATCTCTATCCTGGCCGCTGCTAAATCGCCTTCCTTTTTGATACCGTAGTGATCGGCATGTATGGCGACCGGAATGGTAATATTAAGCTCGTTGCACATCGCATCCACATGCCTGGTTATATT
Source organism: Thermodesulfobacteriota bacterium (assembly GCA_034189135.1). Classification (NCBI taxonomy): domain Bacteria; kingdom Pseudomonadati; phylum Thermodesulfobacteriota; species Thermodesulfobacteriota bacterium. Next base: position 63,916 of record JAXHVO010000128.1, read on the forward strand.
CCAGTAATTCACCGCACAGTAGGGATTGGCTCCACCCTCAGATCTGGCGATTTCAATGATAATAGCAGCATTGGCTCTTTGCGCAGCTTTTAAGGCGCCCCGTATCACAAAGTTACTCCTTCCGTTGGCGGCCATGGTGGTGGCTTTCCCTTTGACGAGCATTGCCCTGTCGATAAATTTTCCGCTCACGATGAGCGCTTTTGAATTCGGGAAAAGCTTTACAACATTGGGTGGACGGCCTTTTTTAAGTGCCTTTTCAAAATCGGTAGAAGAGATACGGGTTGCAGCCATGGCTTATCCTCCTTTAAGAAAAAATTGGTACGATTTTGCAGCGTGCTCTTTTGGTGTCACGCGATAGTATTGACGATTAACCACCCGTAAATGCCATTTGTACTCCGGAACATTTAAGCAACCACCAAACAAATAAGTTTAAAACACCTATTATGGTTAGAGACAAATGTGCTTAAAGGGTTATTCATCGATAAGCGAATACTCAGGCATTTGATAGAGTTTTCGAATCTGATAGCTTAATGTATCCGGTAGATACCTGCCCCAGATTTTTATCGGTATTTCATCCATATGAACGGTTGGGCTCAAACCGACTGCCAGAAGATATTCAATGATATATTCTATATTTAAAGAAATGTTTCCATAAAGATCCTGTCCCTGCCTCTGACGGAAAATTCGGCTTTCATGCATGCTTCGCCCTATTTCAGACTCCACCAGCTCTTCAAAAGTGGTAAATATCAGATCCATTTGGATGGTATCGGCTCCGGTGATAATGAACCCGGCAAAGTCCTCATATGATTGAACGTTCGGCAGTCTGCTTTTAATTGAATTTTGATATTTGTTATTTTTTTTAAATTTGTCGGTAATATAATCGAAATCGACCTTTAGTTCAACAATATAATGGACAGCGTTATAATTTCCTGAATGTTTTTCCTTCTCAACTACGGAAACTCCGGGCAGGGCGGTGAGCACAGATTCAAGTTTATTTTCTCCATACCTGTTGTCGATAATTTTCGTTCCCACAATGTCGTTGATTGTCATAGAATCAACGGGAAATTTGATACCGTTCTTCCTGATTCGAGACATGATTTGCTTTTCTGCTTCCATATAATCGTTATGCAGAAAAAGCGCATTATTATTTTTTCTTTTGGTTTTTACTTTTGAAATATCCTTTGCCAGTGATCTGATTTCATTATAAACGTGCATTGACGCATATCGGCTTGCCTTTTCAGCAATCCTCCTCGTGCGTTTGAATCGGCATATACTCAGCAAATGAGTAAGATGATCGTGATAGAGATAACCGGTTATGGGAGATCCAACGTAATAGTATTCGGGAGTTTTCATATATTTTGTTATTAAAGACTTTATTCTATCAGATTTTGCATGACTGTTGTGGCATAAAAAATCCTTTAATACTTTTTTATGTGAAATGGGCGATTTCTTAAAAGGTAAGTCTGTAAGGGAGTTGAGAAGTTTATTTATGAATAGGAGCATGGTTTCCCATGCGGCAAAGCTGTCGTAAGTGATTATCCTGGTGGTTTTAAGGGGGTCTTCAGGTTCGAATCTGTCGGAGAGCCACCTGTTGGTAATTTCAAAGAATTCAGCTCTGTGTAAAAAGGCGGATAGATACATGTAATGATAAGGAAAGAAATTGTTGAATGCCGAAGAACTCAGCAATAAATATCAATCAGCAAACCGATATGATTTGTTTTTAAAGGCTCAATCATGCTTGCCTGGTTGTAAGTATTTATATGATGATCCATATCGGTATCGGCAAACTTAAAAACATTTTTGCAGTAATCCCTGTACAGGTTTAAATTTGCCGAAAGCTTCGGTTTGAGCTGGTGATCGTTATATACAGTGGGCACCAGGCTATAATTGGAAGATATTACCATCGGATTTCAGGTATTAATTTGCTGTATCTTTTGAGTTCATCAACGATATTATCCGTAATGATATATTTGGTATTCTGTCTTTTCCCCTAGAAGAAGATCAATTTTTTCTTGAATTTCAGCTCGTTCCTTAGAATTTAGCCAATTTTTCCAGTCATCGATTGATTGCCAGGAACTTATCACCAGATTTTCCTGCGGATTTTCAAAGTTTCTTAAAGTTTCGCCGGAAATATAACCCGGTTGGTTATTGGCAAGGGCTCTGAGTTGTTTGAGAAGCGCAGTCAAATATTTTATATTATTTTCCGGCACCATCCGCTTAATGATTATTTTAACAGTCATTTAGTCTCCTTTCTCAGATGAAAAATCTGGTTGGTAATTGGCCTATTTTTTTTTGGCTTCCGCTTCTTCCAGTCTTTGGTTATATTCTTTTTTTTCAGTTTCGAAGGCCTCAAATTTTTTCTTTAACTCTTCCTGTTGCTGATTTAATTTTTTTATTTTTTCGTTAATTTTCCAGACATCTCTTCGGTTGTTTGCATTTTTTCTATCTTCTGCGATCTGTTCTCTTTCCTTTTTTATTTCCTCATGTTCTTTTACCAGCTGCAATCTTGTATTATTGAGACGGTCATGAAATTTTTCAAGGTCCTCCTGATTTTTATTCTCATCCTGCCCTGCATTTTGTTTTATGGCGTTTTTTACAACGTTATCTGTATCATTATCGCTTCCGGGTTCTTCATATCCCTTCAAGCCTGCGCGCTGATCTTGGGGAACTTTGTTAAAATCATCCGTAAAATGGGTGTTGCCATTTTCATCCACATATTTATAAAATTCAGCCGATACTGCGGTGGAAAAAAAGATAATAATCAGACATATAAACAGTTTTATCAAATTCATATGGCAGCGCTCCTTTAAAGCTTTTTATAATTAATAAATAAATACCACATACAGACCTATTTTGCAAACACCATGTGGGTAAATGGAATATAAAGGTTATTTTCTCATCCATTTTCATACAAGGCTTGAGTGTAAAACATCGAGTATAAAAGGTCTTGCTTAAAAGCTTTAATCAGTATATATGTCACAACCTGATATGAAGGGTCAAAATAAATACTTTTTTATCATTGGTCTCCCCCCTTCTCCAGCTTCCACCCATATCCCAACCATGATTTGCAGCAGGGCAGGGGGAATTTTAAAGGAATTGCCATGTTAAGTGAAAAAGAAAAGCTGGACACTTTGGCTAATTTAATGGTCGAACTCAACCAGGTCAGCGACCTGGATATTTTGATGGAACATATTTTAACACAGGCACGTCGATTTGTGAATGCGGATGCCGGTTCAATCTACATAGCCTATGATGACTCACTTCAGTTTACTTATACCCAGAACGATACACTGCAAAAACGTCTGGCTAAAGGTGAAAAACTGATTTATTCCACTTTTACTTTGCCGATAAATGAGCAAAGCATTGCCGGTTATGTGGCCGCCACAGGCAGGCCTCTGAATATAAAAGACGTTTACAGTCTGGAATCGGACTTGCCATATAATTTCAGCAGGGAGTTTGATGTTGCATCAAAATACAAGACACACTCGGTCCTTACCATTCCGCTAAAAGCGGCAAATGGAGACGTTCTGGGTGCGGCGCAGATTATTAATGCCATGGATGCGGATAACAAAGTGATATCATTTTCTGAAAAAGACGAAAAGATGATGATGCATTTTGCCGGTATTGCTTCGGTGGCATTGGAACGTGCCAAGATGACACGGGCAAATATACTTCGCATGATCAAGATGGCCGAGATGCGTGATCCCAAGGAGACGGGAGCCCATGTTAACCGTGTGGGCGCATTTGCAGTTGAAATATACGAACAGTGGGCTTTAAAGCGCAATCTTTCCAGGAAAGAAATAGATAAAAACCGTGATGTGCTTCGCATGGCTGCGATGCTCCATGATGTGGGTAAGGTGGCCATTTCAGACGTGATCCTGAAAAAACCGGGCAGGTTCAGCAAAGACGAATTCGAAATTATGAAGCAGCATACCGTTCTAGGGGCCAGGCTATTTTTAGACCGTCAGTCCGACTTTGATAAGGCGGCACTAATCGTTGCGCTGACTCACCATGAGCGCTGGGATGGAAAAGGTTATCCCGGACCGGTTAATCTTTTGGACGGAAGAGCAATCACCGATTACACAAATTCAGAAGAGATGCCCGGCGGGATTAAAGAGGGGGAAATACCTCTTTTTGGCAGGATAGTGGCCATTGCCGATGTTTATGACGCTCTATCAACGGTGAGGACTTATAAAGAGGCATGGAATGAATCTGAAGTATTGTCGGTGATTGAAAAAGAGGCAGGATTCCATTTTGACCCTGAAATTGTTGAAGTTTTCTTTTCCAGTCTTGATATGATACGGGCGATTCAGGAAAGATATAAAGACAATCACTGACGGTATCGTAAAAAGCCCAACTTCTGCGTTGTGCTGCATTTCGCAATCATTCAACCTACGATTAGTACGCCTCATGATTACAAAATTTGCACGCCTTGAATTTGAACTTTTTACGATACCGTCAGTAACTAGTGTATCTATTTTCTTAATATGATTACGCGTAACAATTAGTTTTCATTGCGGAAGACGCAAAGCATTCTTCCCCTAAAGGTTAAAATTATGAAGATTCGTGAGTTATTAACCGTTTTCGTTGTCTTGCTATTTTTATTGTCGTGCGTACCCAAAGCAGTGATTCAACCCGTCCCTGAGAAAGCGGGTACACCCGAAGCACTTTTTTTAAAAGCTGAAAAACTTTTTCAGGCAAAATCATACTTTAAGGCTCTCAATGAATATGAAAGATACCTTTCATTTTTTCCTCAAGGGACCTTTGCTGACGATGCTTTGATGAAAATGGGTATGATTTATGTGGCGGTGAAAAAAAATAAAAAAGCACGAAAGATTTTCAATCGTTTGCTTTCCCAATACCCGGACAGTCCTCTTGCCATTGATACCCGGATTGAAATACTTATTACCTATTATAATGAAGCACAATTTGCAGAAGTAATACAGCTATCCTCAAGCCTGTTGGAAGGGAAGATATCCAAGGTCAATACCGGAAGGATATACACCATTCTTGGCGATACCTATGTGGCCATGGACTCTCCGGAAGATTCGATACATTTTTTTACTATGGCTCATAAAATGTCTGAAGTCGCTCAACAACAGTCGATCATGGTAAAAATGAAACAAGCGGTGGGCAAACTTGATTCCGAGAGTATTTTATCACTTCTCAACTACATTGAAGACAAGCTTCCCAAAGGCTATCTCATGTACCATCTTGGTGTGAGCTATTCGAAAGAGGAAAAACCCGATGAAGCGATCAGGGCTTTAACGGAATTCGTGAAAAGCTTTCCTGAGCACGAAAACGTGCAGCAGGCTAAACTTTTGATAGAAGAGATTGCCGGAAAAGCAGTTTACCGCCGCTATACCATCGGATGTTTACTTCCGCTGAGCGGCCCTTATAGCATTTACGGGAACAGGGCCATGAAGGGGATTGAACTTGCTTTGTCTCAATTCAACTCTATAGCCGCCAACCCATCTATAAATGTATTAATTAAGGATACCGGAGGCAATCCCGACCGAGCGATTGTGGCGATGCAGGATCTGCAAAATGATCAGGTTGCCGCAATCATCGGGCCGATTATTACCGCGGAAGCGGTGGCAACCGAAGCACAGCATAGCGGGATTCCCATGATTACCATCACCCAGAAAGAAAATATTACCGAGATAAGCGACAATATTTTCCGAAATTTCATTACACCTGAAATGCAGGTAAAGGCGGTTGTTTCTTATGCGGTTGATGTGCTCGAGGTAAAAAATTTTGCTGTTTTATATCCCGAAGAGAAATATGGGACCCATTTCATGAATCTGTTTTGGGATGAGGTATTGAAATACGGGGGCAGAATAGTCGGCGCCGAAGCGTATAATCCCTCACATACCGATTTCAAAGATCCGATCAAAAAGCTGGTGGGGCTTTACTATGAGGTCCCTGAAGACCTTAAAGAAAAAATGGATGCCGAACAGGTTGATATGGAAAAGCCGGATGCCGAAAATCCGGATGATGAAGACGAGGAACCCGAACCGGTGGTTGATTTTGAGGCCATTTTTATTCCGGATGGCCCTAAAAAAGCTGGCCTGATCATCCCCCAGCTGGCATTTCATGATATTGAGGATGTGTATCTTCTGGGAACCAAACTCTGGCATTCGAAAAAACTGGTCGATATGACCAAGGAGTACATCCAAAGGGCCATCATCCCTGAAGGTTTTTTCCACCAGAGCACTTCCGTAAAGATCAGAAATTTTGTGGAGAAATTTGAAAAAACATATTCAGAAAAGCCCGGGTTTATCGAGGCGATCGCCTATGACACTTCCATGATATTATTTCAAATATTGAGCCGGCCGGATGTCAGATCCAGGAGTGCCATCAAAGATGCGCTCATGCAAGTTAAGAATTTTCAGGGGGTTACCGGGCTGACGTCATTTAATGATACGGGAGATGTTAAAAAAAAGCTCAGCCTGCTTCGTATCAAGGATGATCAATTTGTCGAGCTGGAATTTAATTAATAGGAATTGGAAATTTGGCCTCCATATTTTTACCACGGATTTACACAGAAATTTCACAGCTAGTAAAAATTAAAATTCAGTGTCTCTCGGTAAAACTCCGTGGTAAATTCAATCATTTTTCAATGAATCCTGGCCGGTGGCTTCGAGAACGGTTCGCCACAGCTTTCCGTTGGGCAATACATGCTTGCGTTTTCCGGCTGATAAGGCCATGGGCACATACACAAAACTGTTATTCCAATGACTGACAATAAGCTTTGTCTTGCCCGCCATAGCCGCATGAACCGCATCACGCCCTAAAAATCCGCAAAACACACTGTCGTTGGCATTTGCCGGCAGGCTCCGGATGATATAACTGGGATCAATATATTTGAGTGAAATATCAATGTGTTTATCTTTAAAATAGGAGGTGATTTTAGTTTTTAAAAAGAGTCCGATATCTTTTAATTTGATGTTTCCCGAAGCGTCACGCTCATCATCACTCTCCTCGATAAAATTCTGACCGGCCCCTTCCGCCACAACAATGACGGCATGTTTTCTAAGAGCCAGGCGTTTTTCAATGGCTTGCAGCAAACCGTTTTTCCCTTCGAGATCGATATCGATTTCCGGGATGAGCACAAAATTAACGTCCTGTTGCGCCAGAGTGGCGGTAGCCGCAATAAAGCCGGAATGCCTGCCCATGAGTTTGATCAGCCCGATTCCATTGGGATATCCCTGGGCCTCATTATGGGCGACCTTGATGGCATCAGTGGCCACATCCACTGCCGTATCAAAACCGAAAGATCTCGATACCATGTGTATATCATTGTCAATGGTTTTGGGTATGCCGACCACACTGATTTTGAGGTTTCTGCTGGTAATCGCATCGGCAATTTTAGATGCGGCCATCAGGGTTCCGTCACCGCCGATCAAAAAAAGAATGCCGATGTTCATCCTCTCCAGGCTGTCGACAATCTCGTCTATGGGCTGGGGGCCCCTGGAAGAGCCCAGGACCGATCCGCCCATGTCGAGAATATTGCACACAAAGTCAGGGGTCAGATCAATGACGTCGTGACCAAATTCCGCAATAAATCCCTGCAGACCGTAGCGGATGCCAAAAATATTGCGAACACCGTAACCGTAGTAAAGTTCGAGTACGATGGAACGGATGATGTCGTTCAGGCCGGGGCACAGGCCGCCGCAGGTCACCAGTGCACACTTGAGTTTGCTGGGGTCAAAATAAATCTTTTCCCGCGGGCCTGCCATTTCAAAGCATGGTATATCCTTTCCTTTTTTGATCATGCCCGTTATGTCGGACAGTTTTAAATTTACGATGATCCGGTCATCGTCCGAAACAAAATTTTTAGACTGTTTGCCCCGGTGACGTTTTTTTATCGGAGACGGTATTTTGGCCTCTCCGACTGTCGGTATCTTTGTGTCAATTGAGTAAAAATCCATAGCAGCCTCAAACGGTTACAATGTATCTAATGTTTAAAACCTGTAATTTATTTTGGTTTTCCTGCAGATTTGTCGATGAAAAGGGTCCGGGGAATCAAGGGGTCGAGAGTTTTTCTTCCTTATCCTTATATATTTCACTTGAACCCATGGCCCTTGAAACCCTGAATCCTTATGATCCCTTATGTTTTATTTTCCGTTGAATTTGAATTCGCCTTTGCCTAAAATGTCGTGCAGATGTATAATTCCGCAAATTTTACCGCTGTCATCCGTTACCGGAAGTACGGTAATCTGATAATTTTCCATTATGTTCAGTGCATCGTATGCAGGTGTGCTCGGGTGAGTGGTTTGCGGATTAATGGTCATGACATCTTCCACTGTTGAACCGGCAATGGTTGTATGACCTACGATGAAACGGCGAATGTCTCCATCAGTAATGATGCCGGCAAGGGTTTTATCCGTGCTTAAAACAAGTGCGGTTCCCAGTCTGAAGCGATCGACTATTTTTATCGCGTCTTCCATGGAAGCCCCTTTCCCCACCAGGGGAATCAAGTCTCCTGCTAACATGATGTCTCCTACCTTACTGGAAAGACGCTGACCGATGGCTCCGCCCGGGTGAATTTTTTTAAAATCACTGGTTTGAAAGTGTTTTTTATTAATCAGGACCACGGCAAGCGCATCCCCCATGGCAAGAAGAGCAGTGGTGCTAGACGTTGGCGCCAGGCCAAGAGGGCATGCTTCTTTATCTACTCCGACATCAATGATAATATCACTATTTTTTGCCAGGGTGGAATCCGTATTTCCGGTAAAAGCGATGACTTTGCATCCCACATTTTTGATGCTGGGGACAAGGATATTGAGTTCGTCGGTTTCACCGCTGTTTGACAGGGCAACAAACACATCCTCATGGCTGACCATTCCCAGGTCTCCATGCATGGCTTCCACAGGATGCAAAAAGATCGATCGTGTTCCGGTGGAGTTCAAGGTGGCCACAATCTTTCTCCCCACTATTCCGGATTTGCCTATTCCACCGACGATGAGACGTCCCTTGGACCGGCAAATCAGCTCGACCATTTCGCTAAAGTTTTCATCGATCCGATCGATCAGTTTTAATATCCCTTGTGCTTCTAGCTTAAGGACTTCGACTGCCTGTTCGATAATCATATATTTTCCTGTTTATTAAGAAAATTTGCTCGGGAAAAGGTAATTTCCAATTAATCAAAAATCGATTATGCCGGCGTCTATACGGTTGGGTATGGCTGCCAATAACCGGGTGCTATTGTCATCTGCTGGAAAATTGTCACAGCTGTTATCATCCGTTACTTTGACAATATTTTGATTAAAAAGCAAGTGCTGTTTTGCCGGCCAGGCAGGTTTATCGGATGAGCCAACCATATAAGGATCGGGTTGTATCTTACTGGAAAAAAAGTTTTCCGGCCATGTGTTGGATTTGGTTGCAAACGAAAAATAGGGGGTTGGTGACGGCATGTCCATTTTTAATAAATTATAGGAGCTGATTAAATAAAATGCCCCCAGCTCGAGGTCTCCATTGCCGCCGCCTTTTTCAATCAGTTCAAAATCGCTGCCCATGTCATGGTTTCTTCCGTTATAAGAGCAGACTTGAAAGGCATTCATCCCCACCCAGCCTTTGGTGAAATCAGAGCGCCTGGTTTGGTCAAAAGTGGTAAGAACGGCACCAATGAATGTTTGCAGCGCAAAACCGGCCCTGCCGAAATTCCGGTACTGGCTGTCTGACAAAGTATCGGAAGTGTGTATGGCAAGTCCGGAAGATGCTGAAGATTGCAAGTCCCAGTCCTTTCCCTGAGACTGAAGGTACAGGGCATGACCCAGCTCATGGACCAGGACCGAAGCCACGGCACCGGCGGTGACTTGCAGCCAGTTGCTTTGCTGAAAAGATTTGAGATTGATGCCAAAAAAATAAAACTCATAATCACTTTGGGCGGTGGCATTAACGGTAACTGTAAATATTATCCCTGCTATGAGGAATAGGGCGATCATGTTTTTTTTCATTATCTTTACCTATGCGTTTAAACCGGTTGACATGAAACAGGAGCCAGACGGCTTTCATATCTCGACAGCGAGACATCAAGTTTTGATTGCTGCTTTCATATTCAACTATCGGCATTTCATGAAAAAACTTTACCGATTTCTGGATGAACTAAAGCCGGGTATTTTTGAGTTTCCATAGACAGGTTGGCTTAGGTAGGTGGGAAAACCGGAATGCCGGAAGAATTTGGAGACAGGTTCAACCGTTATTTTAAACAAGCTAAAAAAAGCGAAATGATCATTATTTTTGAAGGGAAGATATCATTTTTCTTTGGGGCAATGTCTTTCGAGCCATCTCCACAGCGCGGTTTTCATTAACAATTCCGCCATATTTTAGTTTCGATTTCAGATGCTCATTTTTATCCACTGAAATTGCTATAATATCAATTATATCAACGGGATTTAGCCAAGGGTTTATAAAGCTGATTTTGGCTGCAATACGGGTGACCACCGGGGTTGCCTGTGATGCTCCCGTTTTTGCGCCCAGCCCGGCTTCCGGTTCCAGGGAGATGATATTTTCTCCTTTGGCTGCCACGTCCACAGAAGTTTTCCCATAGCCGGAAAAAGCGGAAAGTTTGCCGTTGTCGTCCACCGAGGCGACCACCAGCATGTTGGGATGGTTTAGTGCGGCCAGGGAAGTGGTTTGATCGATATCCAAAGGTTGATTTCCCGCTGCAACCACAAAAAGCATATCCGGATGGTTTTGGATGGCCTTATCCAGGTATTTGTATTCTTCTTTATCGTCAAAGGTGACACTTATATTGACAATGCGCGATCCTTTTTGATGGGCAAACTCGATGGCATCATAATCCTTTTTTGCGTTTTTCACCGGACGACGGACCGGAAGAATGGCGATGTCATCCGAGCCCTGGGTGACAATGCCCGCCACATGGGTTCCGTGATTCACCGACCCTAAAATACCCTGCTCAACATTATCATAATCATACGGCTGGTTGTCGTCTTCCTCAAAATCCCAGCCGATTGAAATATCCTGTAACATAGTTATGTGCTCAGCTATTTTTTTATTCAAAAGTGAAATTTTTTCAGTATGTTCTGAAATAGCTGACTTTTTTTTGAGCGCCTCTCTTTCCGCGGTGAGTCTGGCAATAAGGTCTTTTGCTTTTTGCATGGCAGGCCCCAATACATACATGTCAATTCTTGAAGGGCGGGGGATTTTATAAGCGATTTGAGGATGATTATAATCGACCCCGGAGTCTAAAATCGTCACCAGGGTTCTTTCTGAACGTCTGGCAACTTTAAGGATTTCGTTAACCGGGATTTGATTGCATTTGCATGAGGTATATATTTCTTCTAAAGGCATAACCCGGCGGTTGGCATAAACGGTCTTTATAAGATGACCCTTTTGATCGAAGGATTTTTGCCTCCACAGCAAATTCTGCTGGTTATATTCCCAGGTTTTTGCCCTGATCAAGTGGTGATGATCATCCAGCCATGCCTGGAAGAATATTATTTCTTCATTATTATAAGCCTGGATATATGTCCCGCCAGGGGTATTATGCTCAGTGTAGAAGGTTTCTATCTTCATCATTGATGGAAAAGATTCTGTAAATCCAATGGTTAATCTTTCCCAGTAACTGCCGTCAATTTCGGTATCATGTTTATAAAAGTCGATGTGTTTGACTTTTTTCCCGGTAATTTTTTCTATCCATGCTTTGGTTTTTTGTTTGTTTTTATGTGCCTTGGTTTGATGATGCAAAATCTTTTGACTCAGGTTGTAGTATTTGAACCACCCGGCGGAATTTTTCTTAAGGTTTTCTTCAGGACTGCCTTTCCAATGCATGACATCCGGCAAATAGGGGTGCGGTTTGCATGTATAACAAAAAGAAGAGTTCAACAAAAAGAAGGAAAAAAGTACCATTAATGGTAATGCTGTATTTAAACGGATTGCTGTATTTTCCATGGGCAAATATCAAATTTTTACCGCTTTTCATAAATAAGTTCTGAAATATGAAATGGCGGTAAATGGGGCGGCAAAAAATCGTTCACCTAACGGAACGGTTTTTGGAAAACCACCATAGAGACGTTATGGTCCTTTGCGCCCGGTTTTTTTATAAGGCATCCCTGTTTGTGACGGTTTTAAATTTATATTTCTTTTTGGTTAATATCGGCCAGTTTAATAAAAACATGAGGGATAATTGATGGGTCGGGGATTTTTTAATTGTCGCTTTGACCGTATCGCTTTAACGGGTTGAGAAATATAGGGTGTGAAACGCGGGTTGTCAGAGGGGTGGTCTAAAAAATAAGAGCGGGAAACCAGTCCCGCTCTTTTTTAAAGTTGTGAGCTTACGTGTTTTGCAAACAAAGTCTCACTTACAAACCAAAAGTTGATGTGGAAATAAAGCAGCCGCCACCACTACTTCCTCCACCGCCGCCACCGCCTCCTGAGGGTGGGCTTGAACTTGCAAATCCGGCTTGGGCGCCGGAAAAATGGTAGACCTGTATTTCGATAGCTGATGGACTTCCATTATTATGATCGACCCGGGAACCCGGGACCATCCAGCCTTCACCACCGGGTAGAACATCGCCGTTGGCATTGCAGGCCATTACCCAGTCTTCACCGTTGTAGTAGTAAACACTGAGACTGCTCACATCAGTATAGCCGGGGCAGGGGATAAACAGTCTCACAGGGGTATCGAACACGGTGGGCGGCTGGAGGTTCATGGGTACGGCCACAGAATTTGTGCCTGACAAATTAATGGCCGGGATCTCATCTAAAGGCCCGAAATAGGGGTCTACCGGCTCGCCGCTATCATAAAGGATCGTTGCACCTTCAAGATCTCCGCTGTCCACTTGGGTGCCTGCATCACGATCCGGATCCATTGGGTCAGAAGTAGCACTAGTGACCGGCAGGTTGGCCGGATCATGGGCTTCATTATGCTCAGTTAAAGTTTCGATATTAAAATTATAGTTGGCCGTGGTCATCGAAATCGCGTTTATGTCAGTGGCGTCAACTGTAATATTGACATCTGTATTCCAAGCGTAATCGCCAAAACCATCCAGAGACCTGTCATAAACCGCCCAGAGTGATGTGGCTTGGGTTGGGTCTCCTGAAAGAATAATCGTTCTGACAAAAGCGGAGCCAAGGTTTCTTGGATATTGAGGATTAATACCATCAGTAATATTAAAAATAATACTTGCCGTATCAGTCAGGTCGATTCCCTGAGCAGAACGGATCATAACGGCAAATGAACAATTATTCGGTACCCGTGTGGTGCTGGGGGCTATTCCGGCATTGTTCTGAGGCGTAGAGTCTGTTATGGCAACAGGAATTGAATTGGCATTACTGGGGTCTGTGCGACTTACATATTCCTCGTAGTTGGTGTAGCCGTCGCTGTCTAAATCACCTGTACGGTCATCAACCGTGGTGTTTAATCCGTATTCGGTTTCCCAGTCATCAGCCATACTGTCGTTCTCATTATCATTGATCCGTATAGGAGAATTGTCAACAGGGTTTCCTGCAAGGTCGGTGATACTGGCAGTTACGGTCAATGTATAGATCTCATATTCCGGAATCGGCGCCATGGATAAACGATAGGTACTTCCGCCTAGATGGGTTATATCATCATCCGTCGGACTGGAAGTGGCAAAATCAACGGAAGGACTGAAAGAATAATTGGTTTCTGCGGTGGCATTTTGCATGCCGGGTTCGTCATAGGCAACATCTATGGTGTTATTATTAAAATCAATACTGGGATATTCCACTATCGAGGGATTGTCGGTATCGGGGGCCTGTCCGCTAATTACCAAGGCGTAAGGTTGAGGGCCGTTGGGGACGTTATACCCGCTAACCCTTATGGTATATGTTCCGGCAGTCGCACTGCCTATGGTTAATCCTAAAACATTATTGACCCGGTCAAAGGAGGTTGAATGATCCGTTCCCCTGATATTGGCTCTTATGTATGTCATGTATCCGGTATCTACAGCCCAACCTGACCCGGGATCATGATAACTCCTTCCTGTGGAATCAGGGTAATCTTGCAAAAGCATTTGGCTCAAGTCATTTTTCTCTATGGCGATATAGAACTCTCCGCTGGTTACCATAACCCCTGTAATTCCAACTGTGATCCAGCCGGTCGGAACATAGGTTAAAGTTTTTCTAAAAAGTTCTGTTCCCGGCAGTCCGCCTGTTCCATTATCATCATAGACAACAACATCTACATCTGTAGACGTAGACGATGGGTTTAAAAAATAGAATGATGTTGATTCTATATTGGCTGGATATGCTGAGGGCAGGAATTTCACAGCAAGCCTATTATTATTGTAAGTATATTCATGATTACCGTCATCATAAGCAATTTGGCTAACCGTCGATTTCTGAGAGGCATTATCCGGGTAATGCACAGACATGGATGGATCTGTTACCTGTAAATCCAGATCGTTTACCAGCCCTCCTTGGGCAGTTGGTGAGCCCGGATAGTCTGTCCACACCAGATTGACTTTTATCGGAGACCCGGCGGCTGAAACGTCAACTGTATAATCATTATATCCACCTGTACTTAAACCGGTTGTTTCGTCATAATACAGGATATTAAAAGGAGACGAAGGATAGACTCCGTTTTCAATATTCAATCTTCCCCATCCTTCAACATTATTGGGCACCGGCGCAGCCGGGATTTCCCGGTAAATACCCGTTCCGTATTGTCCGGGAGAGATGTCTTCCGCACTGTTTAACAGGGCGGCTTTTATCAAGGCGGCAGAAGGGGTTGTATAACCCTGCACTTTGATTAGATACTCTCTCATCAGGGCTGATGCCCCTGCTGTAAGTGGGGTGGACATAGATGTTCCGCCCATCCATGTATAATAAGTATTATAAGCTCCCCATCCTGTTTGTGAAGTCGCTGATGACTTTGTAGATAATATGTTGGTGCCGGGCGCCACTAAATCCGGTTTATATCTTCCATCGATAACCGGTCCCCTTGAGCTGAAGGCCGCCATTCCAAGTGGGTCATCTGAGACATGATCGGAATTAATAGGATCAGCTGAATACTTGACAGCCCAAGAACCGGTTCCCCATGGAGTGTCGTAACCGGCACCGCTGGGTCTGTTTCCTTCCGATGCGCCGACAGTCAGGCAGTTTTTAGCTGTTGCCGGAGCACCGAGGGTGTTCAGATCAATCACTCCGTCTCCGTCCATATCAATTCCCTCGTTGCCTGCTGCAAAGAGGATGAGAAAGTCTTTATGGTCCCATGTATATTCGTCTACATCCTGTGAGTACGATGTATACATCCCAGCGGCACCTGAGCCCCAGCTGTTGGTATGCAGGTCCGCACCTGCGCTGTCGGACTGACTGAAAAGAGTATTCAGGTCGGATGGCAAACCCACCAGCGATCCTGAATCATTTCCTGTGGCCTGAAAAACAAGATTGGCCTTAGGCGCAATGCCTGCAAAGCAAGTTGGTGGAAAGGAATTTGAGGACGGATTGCTTCCGGAGTGTATCCCATTTCCCAGCACGGATCCCGCCACATGGGTTCCGTGCCCGGTATACGAATCCTGTGCGCCGTCTCCTGAAAGGTCAATGAGTTGAGTCACCCTTGTGCCACCAGCCCCATCTTCAAAATCGTCATGGAGGTTGGCAGGATTTGCCGATCCTTGATCCAGACCGCTGTCGCATACACCCACTGTCTGTCCTTCACCGTATAACCCATAGCTATCACGGGGGGTTCTGACGGTCATGATATCGGTCGATACATTGTTGAACAGCTTCCATTCAGGTACAGGCTCAACCCATTTAATACCTTGAATGAAAGGCAGATCTGAAATCCTGTTAACCGGCGCTTTGATTTTTAGGGTGGTTTTCCATTTGGTGGTAACGGTATCCAAAATCGTGCCCCCGAGAGCGGCGACCTGAGAATTGATTTTGCTTAGATCTTCACCGGGAAATACGGTAATGCGAAGTATCTCGTAGGAAATTTCACCCGCTTCCTGCTCTTGTTGCACCGTGAATGTTTTATTAAGGGCACCCTGACTGATTCTGTAAGAGGGTTGATATATTCCGAGCCAGCGGACGTGTGGAAGAGCTCGAACCGTTTGTTCCAGCTGTGAGTCCATCCTTATGATAAATGCGAATTCGGGTATATAATCGAAGAGTTCCGCACCGGTATCTTTTAGCGCTTCTTTCCATGAGTTATGGATGGGTCCGTCAAATTGTACGATATAATATCCGGTTTTACCCTCTTCATAAGCTTGGATGTGATTGATTCCTGCTTTCTGTTCGGGAAGCCTTGTTAAAGGATCAAAATGCGTGCGCCCCAGTCTTATTAAGATGGATTTGCTTTGAACAGATTCATTCTGACAGGATGTTTCATCTCCACCTGAGAAAGAAACATTTACGAAACAAAAGAGAAATACCAACAGAATTAAAAATAAACGACTGCTTTTTTTTATAACTTTATAGCTTTTCATCTGTACCCCCCCTTTTATCTATCTAACAAAAAAGCCGAATAATCTTCTTTCTAAGGCAAAACAGCTGTTTCACAAAGATCTTTGGTTTTCCTTTTCTGCTTCCCGGCATGTTTGATTTTATCAAACACGCTATAGTTAAATTTATAGAATCTATTTATTAGACTTGCAAGCAAAAATCGTGCAAACAAAGATATATAAATATAACTTCTAAACATTTCAGATGGTTACTTAAATTCAAATAAAAAATTAGTATAAGAATTCCAAACAATAATTAGTAAGTATTATGGTATCTTTTTCACATTTTGAAAAGCTTTACATAAGCCTGAACAAAGAAAGATTGTGATTTAAAAACCAGATTGATGAGTAAAAAATAAATAAAATAAATGAATAAAATAAAATAAATAAAAAAATGTTGACAGATCAGAGGTCAGAATTTATAAAGCCACCGGCAATAAAAATCGTTCATTAGTTAACTTAAATTCATTGATCGGGTTTGGCGGAGGTGAAAGTGATGAAGTTACCTGTCATGCGTTGATAAAAATGTATTTGGGCAGCCGCCAACCATGATCTGATCCGAATGTTCCCACACCAGCGGGTTAATTTAGACTTCCTATCCGAATATTGCACATAAACATGTGCACAACTGTTCAGCAGCAGCAGACCAAACCCAGAAAACACCCATCTATTCTACCATCCGGCTGTTGCACATAAAACTGTGCATGTTGCACATAAAACTGTGCATGTTTTTTATCCTGGGCAATAGCTGGTCCATCTTAACATAATAATATTATTAGAAATAATTAACATATGTCTAAACGAATTCTTTTGGCATAAGAGTTGCTATATTTATGTAAGTTTAATCATGCATTAAATTTATCATGTATAAAAAATAATCATTTTTTTATTTGTTCAATCAGCGATAGGTAATTGTACCCTAGCGATGGAGGCCGAGAGATGATGAAAAAATTCGCCGGATTAAAACTTGCAACGCGAATAGCTGTTATGGCTTTTGCATTGTTTTTCTCCACTGCTGTCATATGCACAGCGGCTGACGGTATTTTGCAGGTGACCATAGAAAAAGACGCCCAAAATCCCATAGAGGGGGTTACAGCATATCTGTTTAGCGAAAGCGGAACCTATCTTAACCAAAACCAGGTTACCGATTCAGTCGGAAAGGTGGCGTTCAATCTCTCTGAAGGATCATATAAAATTCGTGCCGATTATCTCGGCTACCAGTTTTGGAGCCAGGTATATTCAATTGACGGTGATATCTCCGAAACCTTCACCATCGCACACCAGGATGTTGCTATCACGGTTCAGGGCGAATACCAGGGTATGCAATCGCTTACCGATGTGCCGGTTTATCTTTTCACCGAACCAGGTACCTACCTAAGCCAGGTTCGAACCACCAATGCAAATGGCCAAGTATTCTTTAGCCTGCCCCAGCAATCCTACAAGGTCCGGGCCGACTATCTGGGCCGGCAGTTCTGGTCCGATCCCTTTACCTGGCAAAACACACCGGTCACCATACCCATGTCTGATGCTGAAATTACGGTTACCGGAGCCGGTCTTCCTTTGGAAGGGGTGAATGTATATGTTTTTTCATCCTCAGGTTCTTATCTTAGTATTTCGAATACAACGGGCAGCGACGGTAAAGTGACTTTCCGACTTCCTGCAGGTGCTTACAAGTTCCGAGCGGATTACCAGTCCAGCCAGTATTGGAGTAATGAAGAAATCCTTATCGCCGGTCAGGTCAATCCCATCAGTATTTCTACAGGCGGCGGCACATTGATCTTTACGGTGTTAAAATCGCCGGGAAACCCTCTTACCGGGGTGAATGGATACGTTTTTAGTCAATCAGGAACCTACCTGGGCATGACTGCCGTCACGGACTCAAACGGTCAGGTTGCCTTTAATCTTTCAGACGGCAGTTACAAAATCCGGGTGGACTACCTGGGCTACCAGTTCTGGAGCCCGGTGTATTCAATTGATGGTAATATCTCCGAAACCTTCACCATCGCACACCAGGATGTCACCCTCACGGTTCAGGGCGAGTACCAGGGCATGCAGCCTCTGTCCGGTGTACCGGTTTATCTTTTTACCGAATCAGGCGCCTACCTGAACCAGGTTCGAACCGCCAATGAAAATGGTCAGGTATTCTTTAACCTGCCTGAACAATCCTACAAGGTCCGGGCCGACTATCTGGGCCGGCAGTTCTGGTCCGATCCCTTTATCTGGCAAAACACACCGGTCACCGTACCCATGGCTGATGCCGAAATTACGGTTACCGGAGCCGGTCTTCCTTTGGAAGGGGTGAATGTATATGTTTTTTCATCCTCAGGCAATTATCTTAGTATTACGAATACAACGGGCAGCGACGGTAAAGTGACTTTCAGACTTCCTGCAGGTGCTTATAAGTTCAGAGCGGATTACCAGTCCAGCCAGTACTGGACCAATGAAGAAACCCTTATCGCCGGCCAGGTCAATCCTATCAGTATTTCTAGCGGCGGCGGCATATTGACATTTACTGCCTTAAAATCACCGGGAAACCCACTTTCCGGGGTGAATGGTTATGTATTCAGCGAAGCAGGCACCTACCTAGGCATGACTGCCACCACGGATTCAAATGGCCAGGTTGCCTTTAATCTTTCAGACGGCAATTACAAAATCCGAGTGGACTACATGGGTTACCAGTTCTGGAGCCCGGTGTATTCAGTTACCGGCGACATGTCTGAAACCTTCACCATCGCACACCAGGATGTGATCCTCACGGTTCAGGGTGAGTACCAAGGAATGCAGCCCCTGGCCGATCTACCGGTTTATCTTTTCACCGAATCAGGCGCCTACCAGAGCCAAAGCCAGACAACCGACGGCAATGGTCAGGTTGTATTTAACCTGCCCCAGCAATCCTACAAGGTACGGGCCGACTATTTGGGCCGGCAATTCTGGTCCGATCCCTTTACCTGGCAAAACACACAGGTCACCATTGACGAGGGTATCGCCGAGATTCACATTACCCGGTCCGGATCAGACGTAAGCGGTGCCAGGGTCTATCTGTTCAGCGAAACCGGAAGCTATCTGAGCAGGTTTGAAACAACGGACGCTACCGGTAAGGTTCAATTTCTCCTTCCCAACCGCACCTATAAATTCCGGGCGGATGAAGGAAGCGATCAAACCTGGAGTTCCGATATTCTTATTGCAGCAGGTACGGTCAACAACGTTAGCATCGATTTTTCTCCCGTTAGCGTGACCATCGATGCAGACCCGGAGAGCATTCATACGGGCCAAAGCTCCACTTTGACATGGAGCTCCACCAATGCCGATAGTGCGACCATCGATCAGGGCATCGGTACTGTTCCAGTAAGTGGGTCGACAGCTGTCTCACCCACTGAAACCACCACCTATACCATTACAGTGACAGGCACTCAGGGTTCGGCTGTAGCAAGCACGACGGTTACCGTTACCAATAACCCACCAATAGCTGTAGACGATTTAGCATCTACAGATGAAGATACGCCCATTACCGCCATTGAAGTGCTGGTCAACGACAGCGATCCGGATGACGATACGATCAGCATCAGCGATTTTACCCAGCCGTCTCACGGAACGACCGGCAGCAACGGCGATGGAACGCTGACTTACACTCCGGATGCGGACTATAACGGCAGTGACAGTTTTACCTATACCATCACCGACGGCACGGCCGAATCGGCTCCAGCCACAGTAAACGTCACCATTAACCCTGTTAATGATCCGCCTGTGGCCAATGCCGGTACGGATCAAAGCGTAAACACAGGTGACACGGTTAACCTGGATGGCACCTTATCCTCAGATGTGGATGGCAACAACCTGAACTACCAATGGTCGTTTGTCACACTACCCTCCGGAAGCAGTGCCGCTCTTTCGGATCCTGCCGCAGCCAATCCAACCTTTACAGCCGATGTTGCCGGCACCTATGAATTGCAGCTTGTGGTCAACGACGGAACGGTGGATAGCCCGCCGGACATGGTAACGATTACCGCTACAGATGTAATCCTTTATCCTCCGACGATATCGATCATCGAGCCAGACGGAGTGGGCGATGTGGCCCATACTGCATTTACCGTTCGCTGGAACGACGCTGATCCTGATACGAACGCTTCCATTGCTTTATACTATGATACGAATAGCAGTGGTGCAGACGGTACCCTGATCGTTGGCGGATTGAGCGAAAATCCGGATTCCGCCGCAGACGATTCCTATGTATGGAATACCGGAGGACTGCCTGATGCCTCATACTATATTTATGCGGTCATTGATGATGGTGTGCATGATCCTGTAGTGAACTACAGCAGCGGTGTAGTCACCATCGATCATACTTATCCTGCTGTAACGGAAGAGAAACAGACTGCAGGCGATTTATCAAGAAGTGAACACGCCGTTGCGATTGACGGCGATAGCGCAATAGCAGCCAAAATTGGGGCTGTGTCTTTTTACCAGCGCAGTGGCACCGAGTGGATCGAACAGTCCGAGTTTACTTCTGCTGAATTGGGCATAGATACAATATCTATTCAGGCCGATATTGATGGCGAAATTTTTGTCTGTAATGAACCGGCTATCCCTAGCGGTCAGGTAATCGAATTAAATACAAATCCGATAGCCAACTTTTTCAATCTACGTATCGGACATAACCTTAGTGATGGCGATATCCTTATTACTTCCATTGAATTGTTTATGAACGACACTTGGATATTGAAAAATTCAGATATTGATTGGGATGGGTATGATATTTATTATCAACCTGAGGAAGGTTGGGTCATTCCGGCAGATTCCTTTTTTGGCGCTGATTTGGTAAGTCGTTTTGGGTGGGGTCCCGGAAATATGGCGACAAAAATGCGGATTACCTTTGAAAAGCGGGGAACTTCTATGAGCGATTTTGATACATCGGTGGCCATCAGTGGTGATTTTGCCGTTATGGGCATGCCTTTTTACGGGTTTGTCAGCCCGGTACTCAGTCCAGGGTGTGCCTTTGTATTCAAGCGTGAAGGCGCAACCTGGGTGTTTCACTCCAAACTGACACCGATTGATGAACCGGAAAATGGCTATTTCGGTCATTCGGTGGCCATAGACGGTAACACTATTGCTGTAGGTGGTCCTGAAACAGGTGATAGCTATACCGGTGCGGTTTATATATTCAAATTTAACGGGGCATACTGGGCCCAAGAGGCGAAACTGTTTGCCTCTGACGCTGCTTCCGGGAGTAGTTTTGGTTGTAGTGTTGGCCTCAGTAGTGATTCTCTCATTGTCGGAGCATGTCAGGCAATGTATGACGGTATTCAGTCCGGCGCCGCATATGTGTTTGCCTTTGATGGCAACAATTGGGTCGAACAGGCCAAACTGGGCCCCGATTCTCCATCGAGCACTTCCTATTTCGGAGGGTCGGTTGATATCGACGGCGATACGGTTCTTATCGGATCTAAAAATGCAACCAACGGAGGCGTGCATAGCGGTCTGGCATACGTATTCAACCGAAACGGTTCGACTTGGTCACAACAGGCGTTGCTAACTTCCGGTGATGCTGCCGAAGGCGATACCTTTGGACAATCGGTATCCGTTTCCGGCGATCATGCGATCATTGGTGCACCTAAAGCTTACAACGGTGGTTTCCAATGGGGTGCTGCCTATCTATTTAAGCGAAATGGCGTCTTTTGGGAAGAACTTGCCAAACTGGTTCCGACAGATACAACCGAATACATATCTTTCGCTCATGCCGTATCAATTGATGGGGATACGACCATGGTGGGCAGGCTCAAGTTCGAGGAACTGGAAGACGAAGGCTCTGTATATTTCTATACCATTCCTGCCGTTTCCGTAAAACTGGCTGCCGAACCCGAATCATCCCCAGATGGTCAATTTACTCTGACTTGGGAGTCTGAAAATGCTGATACTTGTGTCATTGAACCGGGAGTCGGTACGGTTGCCGCAAATGGTTCAACACCGGTCACTGTCACCGACACCACCACCTTTACCATTACGGCTACCGGTATTTATGGCACAGCAACGGATGAAGTCACCGTGCGGGTGGGTGTACCGCAACCAACGGTGAGTATCAGCTCCGACCAGACAGATATTGCTGCCGGTGAGACTGTTAACCTATCATGGACATCCACCGGTGCTGCATCCGTAAGTATTGAGCCCGGCATCGGGAATGTGGCGTTAAACGGTGGAACTACCGTATCTCCTGTAAACACCACCACATACACTATTACTGCCTCCGGCCCAGGTGGGCTTGCCGCTGACACTGTAGCAATAAATGTAGTTCCGAAGCCCTCAGTGGCACTCACGACAGATCCATATTCTATTTACATCGGTGAATCCATAATGCTCTATTGGGATACGGATTACGCAGATTCAGCCACTATTGATCAAGGAATCGGTAGTGTGAACCTATCCGGTTCCATGACGATTTATCCGACCGAGTCCACCACATATACCCTGACTGCCATCGGCCCGGGTGGAACATCTTCCGTAAGCACCTATGTAACGGTACAGTGCCCACCACCAGGTGTCACTTTAACCGCTGACCCGGAGACGATTTACGAGGGAGAATCCTCAACGCTGACCTGGAACACCACCTATACCGATTCGGTCACCATAGAGCCGGATGTTGGAAGTGTCGGCTTAAATGGCAACACCTTGGTGTCACCTACAGTGACCACTGACTATACATTGACGGCCGCCGGTCCATGTGGATCCACCCAGCGCAGTGTGACCATCACGGTTCGAAAACCGCCGGGGATTTATTATGAATACGATGCATTGGGAAGAATCATAAAAATTATACGTATACCTAAACAAATTTTAGAATAAACAGGTATGCGGATTAGTGGTATTTATACAGCGTTCGGTAAACATTTTTTAGGAGATATCTAAAATGTGCATTTATAAACACAGTATCTGGAAACATCTGGTGGTGATCGGAGTTTTGTCGGTAACGCTCCTAGGATCTTCTTTCATTGCACAGGCAGAAGAAACAGATTATGACCCGGATCTAAATCCACAACTAATTCAACCCGGCTTTTTAACCAAAAGTATCAATATCTCCAATTCGGGGACTGCGGCGTTCAACATACCTATCGAAGTCCCACCGGGCAGAGGGGGTATCGCAGTACCCAGCCTTTCGTTACAATATGTCAGCAACGGTTCAAACGGCTGGATCGGGGTTGGCTGGAATCTGGATGTTGGTTCCATCCAGCGAAACACCAAATACGGTTTGGACTACAGCGGCAGCGATTTTGTGGTGAATGGCTCAACCGAGCTGGTTTCTCGAACAGACTGGGGCACTGGCTATTTTGGTGCTAAAATAGAAGAAGCCTTCACCAGATATGAATTCATCTCTGCTGAATCCGGCTGGATAGCCACCCATAAGGACGGCACCCGCTACTATTACGGCAGAAATGCCGATTCCAGACAGGAAAATGCCAATGGCGTATTCAAATGGTGCCTGGATCAAATTGAGGACACCAACGACAATACCCTGTCCGTCGAGTATGTCAAAGATCAGGGCCAGATATACCCAGGCCGTATAAACTATACCGATGATTTAAACTATGTCATCTTTGCCCTTGAAGACCGTCCGGATATCACAGTCAGCTATAACACACACAGCGAGGTAAAAACCGCCAAAAGACTGACCGGTATCAGTGTTTACGGCCACAATCAACCGGCTCGGGAGTATGTGATGCAATACGAAATCGGGTCCTCCAGTGCGCGCTCCCGATTAAACCAGATCAATGTGGATCCGCTGCCGCCGATAACCATAACATATCAGGAGGGCGGTAACGGTCTTTATGATGTTGATAATTACCATGCAGAAATGAATACGTCCGGTATTTCCGCCCCCAATGTAACCTTTTTTGCCGATGTGAACGGCGATTCACGATCGGATTTGATCAAATGCGATTTAGGTAACATTTACACTTACCTGGGACAAAACGACGGCAGTTTTTCTGTTGCTAATATTACAAGTGGAGTTTACATCCTTGCACTGGCAGGCTACCTGCAAACAGGTGATGTGAATGGAGACGGCTTGGTCGATCTAATAACGCGCAGCCAAACAATATTTTATAGATATCACACCTTCCTGGCAAATCCAAACCGGGATGGAACTTTTATATATGTGGGGCATAGCGATACCTCATATAGTATGAACATCGATCGGGAAATGTTAGCCGATTTAAATCGAGACGGCAGAGCCGACTTAATCAAGTTTATCTCTGGCAGCGTTATCGTTCATTTCGCAAGATCCGATGGATCCGGGCTGTTTGAACAAACTCCAATACAATCGTTGAATTTTTTATCCAGTAGCAGGACATCGATGGGAGATGTAAATGGGGATGGACTTCCGGATCTCATAAGTCCTTTTTTAGGTGGTGGGCCCGGAGTAAGGGTTCATTTTGCCAATGAAGACGGCACATTTCAAGGAAACGGAATCATCACCTATGTGCCGGAAAATCCGTTTTCCTTATTCCAAAGTGCTGTGGACATCAACGCCGACGGGCTTACCGACCTCATTACATACTCTGATACGGAGTCTCTTACAACATTGTATCAAAACGTGCATGTATATCTTTCAACAGGCGATGGCACCTTCGATACGCCCGTACAAACTACAGTAGTTCGTCACGATGAATTATACGGCGCGTTCTTTTTCTCTGATGTCAATGGCGACGGTTATCCGGATTTAATCCATCGCGATCGCGGTAATCAAGATGTTTTTACTTACGACTATTTTCTGAACATCTTTTTAGGAAATGGAGACGGTACCTTTTCTAATAGTGCCACCACTATTCAATGGGAACTCGGCAACGCGAATATGGAATGCATCTTCTTTGCGGATATAAACGGCGATGGTAAAGACGATTTTATCTCGCAAGATAATAGTGATTTTTACAGCTACTTTGCTGCCGGGAGTCCTCCGGACCTGCTCACCAGTAAAACAGACAGTTACGGTGCCATAACCACCGTTGAATATACACCTTCTTCCAATTTTTTGAACTATGGACTGCCCTATGTGGTTCAAACGGTTTCTTCGGTTGAGGTGGATGATGGGCTGGGGACGGTTTCCACCACCACTTACAGTTATAACGAAGGATATTACGATGTGGTGGAGCGCGAATACAGGGGATTTCATCAGGTGTCGCAGACCAATCCGGATTCAACACAGGCTTTTACCTACTATCATGTTTTGGACGATGTTAAAAAAGGCAAAAAATATCGTGCAGAATCGAAAGATCCTTCTGATAATTTAATGATCTTGTTGAACTATGATTGGGGTGTTCATCCCTTTGGTGAGACCGACGGCCATGCTGACTTCGTCAAATTGATTGCACAGGACGCAATATATCACGACAGCCCCACTGCTTGGGTAGGATGGCATGCCGACCTGGTCTATGATGATGACAACGGCAACTTGCTTTCCAAGTCCTATTTGGGTGATGCAGCAGAAAGCATCACACTATCTTATTCCTACGCCAACTATGGAGATTGGAACTGGCGCAGAACGCTTCAGACTCTGGTGGGCAGTGCCAGCGGCAAAGTTCGGGAAACAGCGTATGAATACTTTACCGGCACCGGCAATCTGATGTGGAAAGAGCCCTGGCTGTCCGACGGCTCCCATCCAACCCGGATAAACTATACCTATGACGGTTACGGCAATGTACAGGCCGTCACCGATGCCCGGGGCAATGTCACCACCACCGAATACGAAAGCGTTTTGCACGCCCATCCGTCCAGGGTCATCTCTCCCAGCACCGGAGGCACCAGCCACG